>CAZBTJ010000026.1:0-50243 GCA_964494325.1 uncultured Pirellulales bacterium | reverse complement strand
ACGCACAACTAGATAAAAGACTTGACCCCTTTTTTCTCTTGGAATCAGCATTGGTACGATCGCTGTTGGGAGATCCTCGAGAAGTATGATCCTGATATGTTCAACAATGACTCGCCCTATCCCAACCTGAATTCAGGCCAGGAGCTTGGGATCAAGTTGTTCACTGACTTTGTGAATAAGGACCTCAAGGAAAACAAAGGCAAACAGGACTGCGTACTCTCCTTTAAGAATGCCAGCCAGAACAGAAAGGCCTTCACCTACAATCAACAGTCACCATTGAAAAAAGGATCTGCTATGATTTTGATCCAGGGTCTTATGTCTTCCACGAGGAAAACAAAGAAAGCCTATGAAATAGATACGATATCGTTAATCGTGTGACCACGTTGTGGGTTGTGGGTGTGTTGATGTCTGTGGCTGCTGTTGGTGAGTCTGTCTCGATTGAGTCCCTATTGAACGAGATGGTGGATCGGGACGCTGTGGCGAGGTTTCCGCAACCAGAGTTCCGGCTCAAGCAGGACAGCAGTTATAATCGGGCCTCCATGACACCGGAGACGGCTTGCCAGGATCCTAAAGGCTGGTTCATGAACCATGATTATAATTCGAGTGATAAAGACAAGAACTTCATTCGCATCGAAGAGAATCATGGAGACAGAGAATGGGTACTGATGGATCATCACGGAGTGGGGGCCATCGTTCGCTCCTGGATGCCGTGGCGAGGTCAGAAAGACCCCACGACCCCCTCGATTTTGGATGGTGCCAGCCAACTGGCTCTGGAAGGTAACATGTTCGAGCTGTTTCAAGGCAAAGGGCTGATCCCGTTTCCCCTGGCGCATGAGTCTTTGCGTTCAGCGGTTTCGTTTTTCCCGATGCCCTACTATCGTACACCGGAGGGAGAAAGCCCTCGCAACATCGCAAAATCGCAAATAAATTCAAGCAGACCCTTCAAAAATCGAGAGAGGGACTTTAAGATGTTGTTTTGACCTTAGAAACCGGAGAATTACATGAAGGTATTTGGAAGCATTTTAATTCTAATGACGCTGGCCTTTGCTGCAAACGCAAAACAGAATCGGCCCAATATTGTCTGGGTCACTTCGGAGGACAACTCCGCAAACTGGTACCGGCTCTATAATCCCACGCATGGCGCGGCCATGCCGAATATCGAGACACTGGCCAAGAACGGGTTGGTGTTCAACAATGCCTACTCCTGCGCCCCGGTTTGCTCGGCGGCGCGGAGTACGATCATCTCCGGTTGCTACGGTCCGCGCACAGGGTCTCAATACCATCGCAAGCAGATTCCTGTGGCCATGCCCAAGGGGCTACGCATGTTCCCGTTTTACCTGCGTCAGGCGGGCTACTACACCTCGAACAACAAGAAGGAGGATTACAACTTTCTGCCTTCAGAAAAAAAGGGCGTTTGGGACGACTCGTCCGCCAAGGCCACCTTTCGCAACCGCAAGCCGGGTCAACCCTTTTTTTACGTGAAGAACCTGACGATCACCCACGAGAGCCAGTTGTTTAAGGGGCTGCCGAAAGGGATGGACTATGTGATTGATCCGGCTGATGTGAAACTGTTCCCGTACCATCCTGACACGCCGACCTTTCGCAATAAATATGCGCAGTACCTGACCCTGCAAACCATCATGGATGCCCAGGTGGGAGAAACCATGGCCCAATTGGAACAGGATGGCCTGCTGGACGACACCTTCATCTTCCACTACGGCGACCACGGCGGTGTGTTGCCCGGCGGCAAGGGCTATGCCCATAACGATGGTCTGCAGGTGGCCATGGTGGTCTATGTGCCGAAAAACTGGCAACATCTTGCCCCGGCCCTGCCCGGCTCACGCGTCGATGGCTTCGTGGAATTCGTCGACCTCGCTGCCACGGTGCTGAATCTCGCCGACATTGAAGTCCCCGCTGGTATCGACGGCAGGCCCTTCCTCGGCAAGGGCGTGACTTTGGAGGCATTGAACCAGCGCAACACCGCCTTTGGCTATGCCGAACGTTTCGACGAAAAATACGACATGGTGCGTTTCCTGCGCAAAGGCAAATACACCTATTGGCGCAGCTACCAGCCCTTCAACTTCGACGGCCTTCATAACTTCTACCGTTACAAGCAGCCCGCCTTCCGCGAATGGCGTGACCTCGCCAACGCCGGCAAGCTCAATGAAGCGCAATCCGCCTTTTACAAAGCCCGCCAGCCCGAACAGCTCTACGACATTGAGAAGGATCCGCACGAAATCAACAACCTGGCAACCAATCCCGTCTATGCCGAGGTGCGGGGGGACATGCGCCGCGCATTGCAGGACAAAGTGAAGTCCCTGCCCGACGTCGGTTTCTTTCCCGAATCAGTTTTTCTGGCCGAAAGCCAAGGCAACGGTGACGCGTTTGGCCGTAAAAACAAGGCGCAGATCGCCAAACTGATCGATATTGCCGACCTGCAACTATGTGCCTTTTCCCAGGCCAGGGGGCTGATCGCACAGGCCCTCGACTCCAAGCAGCCGCAGGAACGCTACTGGGGGTTCATCACCTGTGCGGCTTTTGGCACGCAGGCCGCGACCTTCTATGACAAGGCCGAAACACTCGCGGCGTCCGATCCTGATGGACTTGTGCGTGTGCGTGCTGCCGAATTCCTCGGCCTCACCGGAGCGGCGGATCCGATGCCGTTCATCTATGACGTGCTTGATGGAAACAGAGATCCGATCGAGGTTAACCTCATCCTTAACAGTGTCACGCTGCTGCGCGATGCCGCCGGGGTAAAGGTTGATCCCGAGTTCGTCAAGAATGCCGAATGGGCAAAACTCGGCGGCCTCGTCAAGCAGCGGGCAGCTTATCTGACCCGTGGAAGCGGCCATGCCCTGAAAACGAAAAATGGTGGGACGGGAAAGAAAAAATAGGTCTGCAGGATTGCAGTAAAACACACATCAAAGAACTTTGGAGTAAAGGATAAAAAGAAGGGCCTTTGTATGACAACATTTTTGATTTCACTGATTGCACTGATTGTTGGCTATTTCACCTATGGCCGTTTTATCGAAAAGACTTTTGGTATCGACGAATCGGCGGAAACGCCCGCCATACGCCTGGAAGACGGCGTTGATTTTATGCCCATGTCGGCGTGGCGCATCTACATGATCCAGTTTCTGAATATTGCCGGACTCGGCCCGATCTTCGGGGCCATTATGGGCGCGATGTACGGCCCGGTCGCCTTTATCTGGATTGTGTTAGGCTGCATTTTTGCCGGGGCCGTGCACGATTTTTTTTCGGGCATGCTTTCAATCCGTCATGACGGGGCCAGTATTCCCGAAGTGGTAGGGATCTACCTCGGCAACGGATTTAAGCAGTTCATGCGGGTCTTTTCTGTGATTCTTCTTTTGCTGGTCGGGGTGGTGTTTATCCTCGGTCCGGCCAAGATCCTGACCGGGCTGACCGGCGAATTCGTCTCGCTGGGCATGTTTGGTACCAACGAATTCTGGCTGCTCGTCATTTTTGCGTATTACATCGCCGCCACGATGCTGCCGATTGATAAAATTATCGGGAAGATCTATCCCTTGTTTGGCGCAACGCTGTTGATTATGGCGGGCGGATTATTGGTTGCGATGGTGTATCACCGCGCCCCCATTGCCAACCTGACGCTGGATACCCTGCACAATTTTCACGCCAAGGCAACGACTCAACCGATCTATCCCATGCTTTTCATCACCATCGCCTGCGGTGCCATTTCCGGATTCCATGCGACCCAGTCGCCCCTGATGGCCCGGTGCATAACCAATGAGCGACTGGGTCGCCGCATTTTTTACGGAGCGATGATTACGGAAGGGATTGTGGCACTCATCTGGGCGGCTGCGGCCATCAGCTTTTTTGGCGGCACACTGGAGCTCAACAACGCCATGGCCGAGCACGGTAACAATGCCGCGTGGGCCGTAAAGGAGATCTGTGGGTCGTGGATGGGGAAAGTCGGAGGCATTCTTGCCCTCCTTGGCGTTGTGGCCTGTCCCATCACGTCTGGCGATACCGCGTTTCGCAGCGCCCGTCTGATCATTGCCGATTTCACGCGGTTCAACCAGAAACCGGTCCTGAACCGTCTGGTGATCAGCCTCCCGCTCTTTGCGGTGGCGTGGGGAGTCACCCGGCTGAAGTTCGGCGTCATCTGGCGCTATTTTGGTTTTGCCAATCAGACCCTGGGCACCATTGTTTTATGGATGTCGGCGGTGTACATGATCCGCAACCACCGAAACCACTGGGTTGCCACCATTCCGGCCGTATTTATGACGGCGGTTTGCTCCACCTACATTTTGATTGCTCCCGAAGGGTTCGGGCTCAGCACTACGATTGCATACCCCGCCGGAATCCTGGTAGCGGCGATTTCCGTTGTCCTGTTTTTCAAAAAGGGAAAAGCCGTTCAATAAATCAGCCTCTGCCCGACAGAGAGCACGGAGGATACTGAGATTAATAAGGAACAGAACTTTTGCAAAAAGCCCTGTGGTATTCAGTTTTCAGTAGGCAGTATTACGAAAAGGAAGACATTGTGAAGTAGATGACTAAACTGATGTCGTGTCTGTGGATTGGGTGTTTATGGGCCGGTTGGGTTCAGGCCAAATCCTTGGTAGTTACTATTGGGACCTGACTAAGTTATTTTCTTGCATGAATTTACACCATATGCCACTCAATTTTTGGGGCTTAGAGCTATATTTTTGACCCCAAAATGGACTGTTTAAGAAAACCATGCCAAAAGCCAATCGATATTTCATGCCTGGGTACACGTGGCACATCACGCAGCGCTGTCGGACTTGACTAACCCGCCTCAGACAAAAACTCTGAGGCGGGTTTTGTGGCTATTGAATTGTACCGCGATCCGCTTTTTTTTCTTCTGATCAAAATCAACGCCTGAATGTCAGGCCCTTGATGGGGGCGCCATCTGGCTGGAGCAGTTCGCATTGGAAGTTCCAACCGCCGCCATGGTCACCGACCTTGACGATGAATGTGTTGGCTCTTTTTTGCAGACGTTTCACTGAGTCTCTGCCGCCAAAATGCCCGGCACCCCTGATGGCTGCGATGGATACCGCTTTGCTCTGATCATTCACCAGTGGTTTTATGGCGGAGGATGCTGCGACATAGTCCATCTGGACCAGTGTGTTGATGATGCCAGCCTTGATATGGCCCGACGTCCTGCTCAATGCCTGGTGCAGGGCCTGGCCTGCGCATGGGTCATTTATTCGACCAAGTGCATATCTGGCCATATGTGAGATTTCTGGGTTCGTGAGCATAGACACGAATTGTGGGACTGATTTGGTCGTGCCAATCGTCCTGAGTTGTCGGCATAGGAACTGTCGAGCGTCATTGGTCTTGGCCTTGGACAGAGACTCAATGAGTGTATCCTCAACGTGACCTCAATATGACCAGTAACAGACAGTGTACCTCTCGGCAAACCCGGTTTCAAGGGCAGAAACTAAAACATACACCCATTGTTCGTTTGGCACTGTCGGTCAAGCCGGGGCATTCGCCTTCAAAACTGCCTCTTGAGTCCTGCAGGGCAATGTGGTACAACACGGCTTTGAAATCTTAAACACAAGGAACATGACTTATGAGACAATCCAGACACCTGGGACGTACCCTGCGTGAGGTGCCCAAAGACGCTCAAACTGCGGCTCATGCCCTGATGATTCGGGCTGGCTATATTCGACAGATTTCTGCAGGCATTTATGTGTATATGCCTCTGCTGTTTCGTTCTCTCAATAAGATCTCCCAAATCATCCGTGAGGAAATGACCAAGGCAGGCTCCGAAGAAATGCTCATGCCGGCCATCCAGAACAAGGAACTGTGGGAAAAAACAGGCCGCTGGGAACGTTACACTGCGATTGACGGGATCATGTTCTCGTTTAAGGATCGTCGCGGCAGTACCGTGTGTCTGGGACCGACCCACGAAGAGGTGATCACGGAAATCCTGAGACAGGAAATCAATAGCTACAAGGACCTGCCCAAAAACGTGTTCCAGATCCAGACCAAGTTCCGCGATGAGATTCGCCCTCGATTTGGTCTGATGCGGGCTCGTGAATTTGTCATGAAGGATGCCTATAGCTTTGACCTGGACGAGGCCGGGCTTGATGTCTCGTATGAAGCCATGTGTCTGGCGTATCACAAGATCTGTGAACGTATTGGTTTTCACTATAGAGCCGTGGAAGCGGATTCCGGTGCGATTGGCGGTAGCGGAAGCCAGGAGTTTATGGTGCTGGCCGAAACCGGTGAGGACACGATCATTTACTGCGACCAGTGCAAATATGCTGCGAACCAGGAGCGAGCCACATCCAAAATCGAACAGTTTGACCAGGACACTGAAGAGCGTCCCATGGAAGCCGTACTGGGTGAAGGTTTGATTGGCGTGGAGCCTTTGGCCGAATTCCTGGGCATCCCTGTGTGGAAGACCACCAAGACATTGCTGTTTGAAGCAGACGGTGAACTGGTGGCTGTGATGGTTCGTGGTGACTGTGATGTGAACGAGATCAAGGTGGCCAATTATCTGGGTGGAGTTGATCTGAAACTGGCGCCACCTCAGAAGATCACGGAATTGACCGGTGCAGAGGTGGGCTATGCTGGTCCCATTGGCCTGCCGGACAATGTACGTATTATAGCCGATTTTGATGTGAATAACCGAGTCAACTTTGAATGCGGTGCGAACAAGACCAACTATCACAATATCAATGTCAATTTTGGTCGCGATTTGCCCTTGCCTGAATTGGGTGATTTTAAACTGGGCCAGGCTGGGCATCAGTGTCCCCATTGTGATGGAACCCTCCTGTCGCAGCGAGGTATTGAAGTCGGCCATATTTTCAAGCTGGGTACGAAGTACTCCGAAGCCCTGAAGTGTGTGGCACCGGATGGTCAAGGTAAACAACCGCCAGCCGTCATGGGTTGCTATGGTATTGGCGTGTCACGCATGGCAGCCGCCTGCGTGGAACAGAATCATGATGATCGCGGTATGATCTGGCCCATCCACGTGGCGCCGTACCACGTGCATCTTCTGTGTCTTACGCCCAAGGATGAGGCCGTGGTGGCTCAGTGTGAACAGCTCTACCAGACACTCCAGGACGCCGGTGTAGAGGTCTTGTATGATGATCGCAAGGCCAGGCCAGGTGAAAAATTTGGTGATGCGGATCTCATGGGGATGCCCATTCGTCTTGCCATCAGCAAACGCACGTTGGAACAGAATTGCATCGAAGTGAAGCTCAGAAAAGAGGCTGACAATCAAATGTTGTCTTTGGAAGATACGCTCCAGTTGATCAAGGATCAGATGGGGTAAAAAGCAAGGGATGAAACTTGAAATCTGAAACTTGAAGTGCTATCGCCACGGCGTGAGCCTTTTTTTCCTACTCAGGTTTCAGCTTTCATCCCTCATCCCTTCGGCGCCAAGCCGGTGGTTTGATAAATAAGGTCTCTTATTGAGGTTGTGATATGTATAGGCTTGAGAAGGTTTTTGTTTTCATCGTACTGTCATGTTTTTTTTGTTTCCGAACATTACGAGTGCACAGGCTGACAACTATGGTTCTCGCCCAGAGAGACTGAAACAAGGCTCTGACGAGCCCATGCACTTTGTGATCGTGTCCAAGACACATTTTGATATTGGCTATTCTGCCCTGACGCGTGATGTGGTACATGAATATAGAACGACCATGATTGACCGTGCTCTGGCTACGATTGAGGCCCATGGCCAGGGCACAGAAGGGGGCCCCGGCTATGTCTGGACCGTACCGGGTTGGCCCATGCGGACAATTTTGTGGAAAGGCTAGCATCCTGAGCGTAGAAAACGCGTCGAAGCCGCGCTTCGCCGGGGCAATTTAGTATTGCATGCATTATCCTACACCTTACACACGGCCACGGGTGACGTCGAAACACTGGCACGCAGCTTTGGCCCTGCCAACTCCGTGGCCCGGGAATATGGTCTTGACTTTCCCATCTCAGCCAAGATGACGAACGTGCCAGGTCACGACTGGATCATGCCTACCTTGCTGGCCCATGCCGGGGTCAAATTCTTTCACTTTGGCTCCAACCCGACCAATGTGCAGGTGGAGGTCCCTCGCATTTTCTGGTGGGAAGGTCCTGATGGGTCGCGTGTGCTCACCATGTTTTCCAGTGGATATGATTCTGGTTTGATGCCGCCGGCTGACTGGCCGTACAAGACCTGGCTGGCCATGGTGATGTCCGGTGACAACCAGGGCCCGCACACGGCAGATCAGGTGGCCGGGTGGATCAAACAGATTCATAAAAAGTTTCCTGATGCCAGGATCACCATGGGCAGCATGGATGACTTTGCCAGGTCTTTCCTGGCGGAAAATCCCGAACTCCCTGTGGTGCGGGGCACCATTTCCGACAGTTGGATTCACGGCCCCATGTCGTCGCCCAAGGCGGCCAGTGCGTTGATGAATATCCGCCCTCAATTACGTGCCATGGAATCGCTACGTACCCTCAACATGCTTTGGGGCACCAAGTTTATCCATGTCCCGGAGAAAATTGCCGAGGCCTATGCCAAGTCTCTTCGCTGGAGCGAACATACCTGGGGCCTGGCCAATCAGCACTTTGTACCCAGCCAGTATGGTCAAGAGTTTTTCAACAATTATGCGGCCGGCCTGACCCCGAATTACCGGCACATGGAAGTCTCGTGGAAAGAGCACGACCAGTTTGCCTTACGTATCCAGGATGACGTACTGCCTTCTTTGCACGATGACCTCAACACCTTGGCTGAAAATGTCAACGTGGATGGCTTGCGTCTGGTCGTGTACAACCCGTCGCCCTGGACACGTGATGGCGTGGTAGACTTCGCCTTCCCGTTTATGGGCAGTGTCAAGGGACGCAATGCTGTCAAGGATGTTGCCACAGGGGATCTTTTGCCACTCAAGACGTGGGGGGCTGATTCGCATCGCAATGGTCAGTTTGTGGCCAAGGCCATTCCTGCCATGGGCTACAAGACCTTTGTGTTTGTCATCGAAAAGAAGCTTGCCAGGGGATCGGTCTCAGGCGATGTGGCAAGCCACCGGATTGAGAACGCCCATTTCAAGGTGACACTCGATCCGAGCAGGGGCTGCATTAAGAGCATTATCGACAAAAAAACAGGTCGCGAATTAATAGACACTTCGGCAGCGCAGGGGGTTGGCCAGTATCTGTATCAGCAGTTTGACAGTGCCGAATGTGATGCCTATGTCAACACCTACGTGTTGCCCCGTTATCATGGCTCGCACCGCAGAATTACCGGCAAGCATCACTACGTACCTGAATCAGCCAAACATGTGGATTTCTCGCCGGGTGACATGACACTGCAAATTGAGCAGCTTGGGTATGCGGTCGTGGCCAGACTCATCCCCAGCATGGCTGGAAGCGAGACGGCTCATACGGCCTCCTTGTCGGTGACACTCTACAATGATCTGCCGTATCTGGATATACAGTTACATATTTTGAACCACCCTGCCACTGAAAATCCCGAAGCCGGTTGGTTATGCCTGCCGTTCAATGTGACACAGCCAGAGTTTCGCATCAAAGGGCCGGGCTCCATATTTGACCCTGCGACGGAGGTGATTAATGGCAGCAACTTTGCCTATTTCTGGACGCAGGGTGGTCTTGCCCTGTTCGATCCAAAGGAGAGGGGTATAGGCATTGCCTTGCCGGATTGTCCAGCGATTAGCCTGGGTCAACCTGGCATCTATCGATACCAAAGTCAGTGGGACAAACCGGATTCACATGTGTATGTCAATCTGTTCAATAACAAATGGAACACCAACTTCCGCTCTTTCTGGCAGGGGAATCTAACGGCTCGTGTTCGTCTGTGGTCTCTCAGTCAATATGATGCACAGAAAGATCTGACGACCCCGGTCATGGACAGGCTTTCGCCCATGCTCACCGGCATGTGCAACTACAAAAAAGGCAACCTGCCAGTCATGCGGCAGGGCGTAAGCCTGTCCCGAAAGGGTGTGTTTCTGACCGCCTTTGGCCCCAATCCTGATGGCCAGGGCACACTCCTGCGTGTGTGGGAAGATGCCGGACAGTCCGGCCCTTTGACTGTCACTCTGCCCGAACAGGTACAGGTCAGCACAGTCCAGCCCATCGATCTCCGCGGCCGCTCCGTGAAACAGCCCCTGCCAGTGGTCCATAAAAAGTTCACCTTTGACCTCGGTGCCTTTAAGCCAGCATCCTTTGTGCTGCAGGGCACGCTCTGACAGCACCAGCACCAGGGATGAAACTTGAGACTTGAAACCTGAGGTGCTGTTTAAAATTCTTCATTCTTAGTTTTTAATTGTTAGCATTGAACAGCGTTTTGATGGTTGTACAACCTGAGGCGAGTAACAACTAATCCAGTCCCAGACTTTTTAAATATACATAGATATTATTTGTTGTTATCATTCTTTATCGTTTTGTGGCATTGCTAAGAAAACATTGAAAGATTTATCCATGGATCGTGGCAAGTGGTTGACCATAGATGAACTAGCTGAGTATTTGAAGATGGGCCGGACAAAGCTATATCGAATGGCTCAAGAAGCACTTATTCCAGCGTCAAAAATCGGCAACCAGTGGCGGTTTGACCGGGAAGAAATCGATGACTGGATGAAATGCCAACGTCCAGATGTGAATAAAACGGAAGACCGGAAATAATGATTGAAAGAGACTTTGACATACCCTTCATTGCCAACCTTGCCTTGCGTGAGAAGCAGATCCAGCAGAATTATAGGCCAATAATTGCTGTGCACAAATGGTTTGCTAGACGACCAGGTACTTTGTTTTTCGGATTGATCCTATCGGCGTTGTCAGATCATTATTGGAAACATGGCCCATTAAGGAATTTGACATAGTAATATTTATAACTAATGAGAGAATAACATGGTTCATGAACTAATCATAAAAATGGATATTGAGAGTCCTTCTGATAAAGAAGTACTAATCTCAAGGTTCTATTCACTATTTGAGTTTGGCACAATTAGAGAATCAATTGTAGATGGATTAAAGCTGGAAAATGATCCCAAGCTGATTCAGGCTTCGATTGAATCGCCATTAGAGAATTGTGAATAGTGATATTGCACAAAAACAGCCAGATAGTTATCGTGTCTCAAGGAGTTTGTCGATAGTTTCAAACCGAAACACCTTCTGGTTCTCTTTGATGCCTTCAATTTTGGCAAAACGTTTTGAGTCCAGTCTACACGGCTGGCTAATATATTTGCCAGGATCTTCAAGCTTTATGATTTCAATGGGGCCGCATCCATCATTAAAACGACGACCAAATCGAATCCAGACGAGGATATCAGCTTTTAAGTCTTTTGCTTTGATCTCCTGAAATGCATGTTGTCCAGTGGCTTTGACTTCAACTGTTTTACATTTCATTGCATTAGCATCTTCAAGAAGAATGTCAGAACGCTTTCCGCCGAAACTGGCGGCCCATTCTTTACCAAAGAGGGTGCTAGATGCTGCCACAACAATTGATTCAGTAAAGACGGAAGGTAGTGGAGGAAACTTGATATATTTAGCAGATTTGACAGACTTACGCATTTCAGTAATCATTTGAAAAACTTGAAAAATTGCCTGATCAAGTTGGATGATATCATGTTTTGTGAGTGGATTTCGTGAATATGACTTACTTTTTGATATGCTATTGAGATTGCTGTCAGAAGTTCTATCCATATCCTATATCCTGCTAGATCGATTTCTCAGCTCGATATAGCAAATCTGCGATTCTAACGTTTAAAGCGGAAGCAATGAGTACGAGCGCGTCAATGGTTGGTGACTTCTTAGCACACTCGAGCATGCTGATATAAGTACGATGAAGGTTACAGGAAAGAGCAAGTTCCTCTTGGCTTAGCCCCTGGTCACAACGCAATTTGCGAATTTCTTTAGCGAGCGATATTCGTAATTGAGCTGACTTTGCATTATCTAACATATAGTGAGTTTACACATCATACGACACTTGTCTTCAGACTATAGTCTACAAATTAAAATACGGCCATTTATATGTATGTATTCAATGGTTAGGAAGTTATCGTATTCAAATCGCTGGACTACTTAAGCGGTGACTTATACTGGAGTACCACCCTAAGAGATTCAACAGGAACCCGATCGCTAGGTACATGCCGTCTTTTCATGCCTGGAGTCGAAATCACTTACTTATCCAAGGGAGCCGGTTTTATTGATTTTCCGGTTTTTGAACGAGGGTATGAGGCTTTGAAAGCTGCCACGAACGCCTTTTCTTGTCTTGATTCAGACTCAGTTTTGCAGGTGACACAAGAAGAGCCCATATCGATAGTAGTTTTACGTACAATGCTGGGTTTTACACCTCCTGAATGGGGTTACCTGACAACACAAAAAACTGGAGTGAATGTTGCCCAGGGTTTCATACGAACTTTGGACAGAAAAGTTAGGATGCGACCAGATACGCCTCTCAATCCAAGTAGTCTTACCCAAGAGCGGCTAACTGCCATGGTAAAGACGGCCTGCCTCATGCTTTCAGATCGTATTCCAGCCGTCAATAGCGATCAAATGCATCGTCTCAATAAGGCAGATACTAAACACGGTTTGGAAAGCCTGCAAAATGTTTCAGGCATGGGCGTTCCTTACGCAATGCTTCTTTATGAGAGGTTTCTCGGAAGACCTTTTGCTGGCCATAGAGACTCAGTTAGTGACCTTGTTGGAGATAGTCTAGAATCGGCAATTGAAGAAGTACTCTTCAAGGCAGGGGTGAGTTTTCGCAAAACGAAGAGAGCTGAACGTATAGAGGGCTTTGACCAGACGCCAGATTTTATCATTCCGAGTGAGTTTAATCCTCAAATAATAATCGAGGCAAAAATCACCGAAGATGATGGCACAGCTAGAGACAAAGTGACACGTATCCAACATCTTGGGGAGCTAAGTCTTGAAGGATGCTCCATTGATAATCCTAAATATGAGGTCATTGCTTGCATTGGAGGTCGAGGTTTTGGCGTTCGTCGGGAGGACATGAAGAAAATGATCATTGCAACACGTGGGAAAGTTTTTACCTTAAAGACACTTGATCAGCTTGTTGGCAACACAAGCCTAAAAAAGTTTCAATCAAAATAGCATGGTGTATAGGTGTATAGTACTGATACCCATGCATAAGAGAGAGCTTTGGAGGCTATCTCCCGCATGCGTGAGTGCTATTCGATATTATACAGTTAGACTCGGTTCGGAAACGGGACTAAGAGGTAAGTCGCCGGATATTGGTATTTCCCTCCTATGGCAATACGAGACGCGCCGTACGATGGGTTGGGCAGTCTGAACCTTACTATTCTGAGTTCTTAGTTCTAGGCCCTGAGTATTTGGCTTTTGGTTTGTGATCTTTGTGCCTCTTTGTGGCTCCGTGTGAGATGGTTGGTTGGAAGCTTTTTTGTCAGATCTGTTTGGGGTAGCATCAGGTGTGTGTTTGATGATCACATGCCCGGCGTACCATCAAACTGAGTGCTGGGGACCCAGGCGTCCAGATCCGTCCATTCGTCCGGATCTGCCAAAACAAGAGAGAACCCTTCGCCGTCTGTTGTACTGTACGAGTCATCGCGGTAGGTGACCTCTTCAATGGCTTGACCGAGGGCATCTTTGAGTACTATTCGTTTACCTGATTGCCTCTTCAATCATTAGCATGAAAACTGGGATTCGGTTGAGGCATCTTGGCTCCGATATCCTTTTGCCACTGATGTAACAGTGCCAGAAGTCTCTTGGCTTCTTTTGGATGCGCATCAACCAAGTCTTTGATTTCGCTGATGTCATTCCTGAGATTGTACAATTCGAACCGATCTTCTTCATAAAACTCGATGAGCTTCCAGTCACCCAATCGGATGGCGGCGCCGGGTGTCCATGTGCTACCGTGGTAGTGGGGATAGTGCCAGTATAGCGCACGACGTTTTGATGATCTGACGCCTTTGAGTTGGGGCACCAGACTTGTGCCATCTTTGTGTTGGTCGGGATTGGCGTCTATGCCTGTCAACTGCAAGATCGTGGGGTAATAATCTGTGCTGGTCACAGGAAAATCGCATGTGCTTTGGGGGCGAGTCACACCCGGGGCCGATATGATCAGAGGTGTCCTGATGCCGCCTTCATAGCACCAGCCTTTGCCTGCACGAAGTGGTGTATTGGCTGTGGGTGCGTTGGGACGTTTTAATGTGGAGAGGCCACCGTTGTCCGAGGTGAACACAACAATCGTGTTGTCTGTCAGGCCAAGTTGATCAAGCTGGCCCAACAAGCGGCCCACATTTTCATCCATGGCCTGGACCATCGACGCAAACGAGGCATTGTCCTGCCATTGTTTGGTGATGCCATTTCGCTCCTTGACAGTGGCTGGCCCTGTGTAGTTTGTGCTGGCCACCCTTTGTTTGTTTTCTGCAATAAGTCGTTTGCATGGCTGGATGGGTGTGTGCACTGTGTAGAAGGACAAGAAGAGAAAGAATGGCAGACTCTTGTTTTCCTGCATGAAATGAATGGATTCATCGGTGAGCCGATCAGGCAAGTATTCCCCATCGGGGCCGTTGACCAGTTTGGGATTTTTGTAGGGCGTGTAGTATCCCCCAGGAGGAGAACCCTTGTGGTGCCCTCCCTTGTTGATATCAAAGCCCTGATCTTCAGGAAAGTGACCTTCAGAACCAAGATGCCACTTGCCAGCAAAGAATGTCTTGTATCCATTGTCCCGAAGGGTTTCTGCGACGGTTATTTCAGACAGGGGCAATGCATGGAGATCTTTTGGGCCAAGCAGAGGACGGTTTTGGGGGGCTTGACCCGGTATCCAATCTGTAATATTGAGACGTGCCGGGTATTTTCCTGTCATGATCGAAGCCCGTGTGGGGGAGCACACAGGACAGGAGGCATAGGCATCCGTAAAACGCATGCCAGATGCAGCCAGTCGATCTATGTTAGGGGTTTTGTACACCAGGCTACCCTGGCATCCCAGATCCATCCATCCCAGATCGTCCACCAGAATAAATACGACATTGGGTTTATTGGGTGCCGAACCCATGCAAAGGCAGGGTAGGAGCATGATGGCCACTGTGGCCACGAAGGCTTTTTGAACAATGCGACGGTTGATCATCGTTTCTCCTTCATAGATTGGATCTTGGGATACGTTCCCCATACTGTACTTGCCCCAGGCCATATTTTCAATCCTGTTAAATTCGACGGGATCTTTATTCTGCCCTTGCCATGGCATTGGGCCGGAGTAATCGCATCTAAAACGTGACACCATTTATCCGTAGATCAAACAACATTGTCTGTGGGTGAATGTGTGTCATGTCTTTCTAAACACCCAATATCCAACACGGAACATCCAATGTCCAAGGAAGGAAGTCGCTTCGCTCCGTCTTTTTCTTTCATCCGATGGATATTCCTTGTTGAGTATTGGATATTCACTCTTTTGGGCCAGTTTGAAAGCTTGTGAACTGCCTATCCTGGAGCTTCCCCTGTAGAGGTGCATGTTACCTGCTATTGAGCCGGGCCCAAGAATCAGATGCGATTGTCCGACGCATTGGATCCTTTCCCTTGCCAAAATAGTCTTGGTTCGTTATCGTTTTAACGAGCTGCCCTTAAGGTTGTGATTGAGGGACGGAACGTCAGTGTTTATCATACAGTACTAGGAGTTTTTATGAGAACCTTAGAACGTTATGTCATCATTTGCCTTGTTTTTTTATGCGCTGTATCGGGGATGTCGCAGGCTCAGGCCTATGCAAAGAGGCCGAACATTATTGTTCTACTCTGTGACGATCTGGGATACGGAGATTTGTCCTGCTACGGGCACCCTGTGATTGAAACCCCCAATCTGGACCGGTTGGCAGGACAGGGGCTGCGTTTGACATCCTGCTATTCTGCTGCACCTGTGTGTTCACCCTCGCGAGTGGGATTAATGACCGGTCGAAGTCCCAATCGAGCGGGTGTGTATGATTGGATTCCCCCGGGCAGCAAAAAGCAATCGAACTTCCGCGATCTGGTGCATATGCAGCGCACAGAGACCACCATTCCCATGCTGCTGAGCAAGGTTGGTTACCAGACGTGCCTGGCTGGCAAATGGCACTGCAACAGTCGATTCAACTCGGCCACACAACCCCAACCCGGTGAGGCTGGGTTTGACCACTGGTTTTCCACACAAAACAATGCATCACCGAGCCATAAGAATCCGAAAAACTTTGTGAGGAATGGGAAACCCGTGGGGCCCTTGACTGGATTCAGTGCTGGATTGATTGTTCAGGAGGCCATACAGTGGCTGGGTCAGCGTGAAACACAGCACCCTTTTTACTTGCAGGTATGTTTTCACGAACCGCATGAGCCGGTGGCGTCCCCTCCTGAACTGGTCAAGAAATACAGGCCCGAGGCCATCAACGAAGACCAGGCACAATATTTTGCCAATGTTGAAAATGTGGATAAAGCCGCAGGGCGATTGCTTGCCTTTCTTTCCAGTCAGGATCTGCGTCAAAATACCTTGATCATCTTTACCTCTGACAATGGTCCTGAAACCCTCAAACGGTATGGCGGTGCAAATCGATCTTACGGTTCACCCGGCGTGTTGAAGGGCATGAAACTTTGGACGTCTGAAGCGGGTTTCCGCGTCCCCGGCATCGTCAACTGGCCGGGAACGGTCGAGTCTGGTTTGGTGTCGGATGAGGTGGTGGCTTCTTTGGATTTTCTGCCCACATTCTGCGCCTTGTCAGGTGCCTCTCTGCCACAGCGCACCCTGGACGGCACTGATCTGTCCGGTTTTCTGAAGGGTCAGAGCCTGTCCCGCACCAAACCCCTGCTCTGGTGCTATTATAATTCTCTTAACGAGCATGCAGTGGCCATGCGTTCAGGCGACTGGAAGATATTGGCAACACTTCAGGAAGACGGGAAACGTCTTAGCAAGATGACCAATGTCTACGCTGGCAATGAGCAGGCTGTTTTAAATGCCACGCTGGCTGACTTTGAACTCTACCGTGTTAACGGAGACATCTCTGAAGCCAGGGAGTTGTCCAATGAGTTCCCCCAACAGCTTGCCGACATGAAAGAAGTACTACAGCATCGTTACGCTGAACTAATAAAGAATTCCTTTGTCTGGCAGCGATGACTGTAGCGGTTTAGCCATGGAGTTTCACCGTGTGTTCGTATGCTGGAATTGCAGAAATAATGACCAAAGAGAAACGCAAATACAAGAAAACTTAGAATTGTTTTTGACAGCATCAATCAAAAGGGTTAGTTTCCGAGTGTTCTAATGAATGGAACAGGGAAGCTGGTGAAATTCCAGCACGGCCCAGCCACTGTGACCGGGAACGAACGTCGCAATGTTTGCCACTGACAAAAATGTCGGGAAGGCTGCGATCGGTAGGATGATCCGGAAGTCAGGATACCTTAAGTATGCTCAATTGTATGGGTATGCCTTCTAGAGGTGGGATCAACAGCATTTCTCCTGATTGGTGTGATGTTGGGTTTTACCAAAAAATCAGATTTTTAGAAGGGATCACGCCGTGAGCAACAGAGCAAGAATATTGATATTTACCGGCAATGGTAAAGGCAAAACCACCTCAGCACTGGGGTTGGCCCTGCGAGCCTACGGACACGGGTTGAAGGTCCATATCATTCAGTTTATAAAGGGAGCCGATACGGGAGAGCTCTCCGCAGTGAATGCCATGGCCAATATTCATATGGCCCAAACTGGCCTGTGGCCTGGGATTCACGTCAAAACTCCCAGGCAATGGCTCTGCCAGTCATAAAGAGGCCGCAGAAGATGGTCTGAAAATTGCGGCCGACTCGATTGTTTCGGGGCATTATGATGTCATCATTCTTGATGAGATATGTATTGCAGTGAGTCTGGTACTTCAGCTGTTGCTTGGGACCACCTGGGGAAAAGCACTCCAGCGCCCCATACCAGTGTATAGATCAAAATTTAACGTTGGTTCATGGTTTAACTTTCAAGATTTTTGTTTCATTGGAGGGACCGGGCTGCAGGCTTTTGATTTCAACCATCTTTTGGTTTTCAGGGTCACTGACCTTGATTGTGTAAGTCCCCATTTCAAAGACCTTTGGCTTGAAACGGGTCCCCTTAATGCGAAGTGTATACACCACATCTGCAGTTTCTTCATTGTAAACCTGTACGACAGGATCTGTCATGCTCTCTACCAAAAGTGACGGCAGATAACCATAGGCCTTACGCCCATAGTTTTGCTGCTGCGTAATGGTTTTGGGCCATCCCTTATATTGTTTGTCCTTGTCGGGATTGGCAAAGCGTGGCCAACACTCCACCGTATAGGTGCGTGGGTCTTTGTTAATGCGGACAATACCATACCCCGGCATTTTATCATGCAGATCATGATTGGCCTGTCCCATGTCTTCACCGGGGTTGGCGGCAGCATACACGGTCACTGGATGACCAAACCCGTCTTTGAATTGACCGAGATACTCCTCTGGTTCGGGCATTTTATAGGGCATGTCACAACGTGGCGCCCAAGCCCGTGGGTAGAAATTTGCCACACTGGGCACACACATGGACCACATGGCGTCACCGTATTCTTCAATCCCATGGTGGACCAGCGTGGCGAGGTGCTGGTCTCCTGCCAGATGGAACATAAATCCTCTTCGCAGGGCATCCACGGCCTTATTCCGTCCGGTTTGGGGCCAACCGTTGGAGTCCAGGTCACTTCGTAAGCGAGTGAGCCCAGGTCCATGATGCGTGGCCATGTTGGCAAAAATGGTTTGGGACAGAGCCATTTTCATTTCTTGGCCGGTCCAGTCCTGGGCAAACTCATGCAGGAATTGAAGCTGTTTATCACCCAAAAGCTTGACGCCAGGGATATCCAAACTTGCGATGTCAAAATCGGGGTCATTAAAATGGTCCGGACGGGCTGTGCCGCTGGCAGGCATTTCCGGCCGTGCGCAGCCACTCTTGAACTTGCGGTCTTCAAGCACGGCGAACCCCACTCCCCCGTAGATCATGTCGGTATAGTAGGCAGTAATACCCTGTTCTAAAGGCGTTGAATCATACGGGTCTGGCAGGTGGGAGGTCTGCGTTCGATCCACCAAACTGACAAAATCTGCCGGGTGAACATACCCACCATGATGATCTTTGCCAGGGGACTTGCGTCCCCCTTCTCCCCAGAGATTGCCCTGATACACGTCATGGTCATCAGGCATGGTGACGGCGGGGATGTCCTTGGTCAGGTCGCGATAGGCCCAACACCACATGTACCACTTGTAAAGATAGTCCAGTTTGATGTGTTTTCCGTCTGCATAGGTTGGGCTTTTGCCCTCGTAGACCTGGTCACCGGAAAAGAAGAGGACATCCGGTTTGTGCTGGGATACGGCATGGACGATTTCCGCATGGGGGAACCACATCCCCTTGAGCCAGTTGTTTTTGTCCGGATTTGCGGCGGCCCCCCAACCCCCTCCGATCTGGTGGGAGTTGTTGTGGTTGCCTGTGAAGCCTGCCACCACAATCGAGGATTTATCCACGGGGTCATGGCGTATGGTGCCACCCCAGCTGTGTTTGTTCCACGTTACTCTATAGGGGACATCTTTGTCACTGTTCCATTGAGGCAGTCTAAAGGTGGCGGTCCAGCCTGGGGTGACCAGTTTTTCTTTGGCCACCGTTTTCCAGGCACCTGAATGTTTTACCTGCAACTGTACATCCTGGGGTTCATCATCACCGATGGGCATCAATTGAGCGGTCATTTTTAAGATGTTCCGACTGAGTGTATACTGAGTGCAGAGAATGGGGCCGCAGGTGTCACTGGCATGGCGTGTCACTTTATCTCCGCGGAGTTGCCAGTCTTCAAACCAGTAGTTCTCTGGACGGCTTTGGCTTGTTTGCTTTGGCACACCTGGGTGGCTTACCAGAGCCACATTGCCGATCAAGCGTTTGCCTGACACGGTACAGGACGTCTTATCAAGGCACTGTTGCTCCATCGGGTCCCAGGCCTCAATGCACAGTTCAAAGTTGGTGTTTTGAGGTCGGGCAGTGAGTTTGATGAGCACATCACGCGGGATTGCTTTGGCGGTGTCTCCGGTTGCCAACTGGGGCTGATTTGCCTCTTCGTTGTCTCGGATAAAGAGCCTGCCGTCGCCCGTGATCCCTGCAAATAGCCCGGCCCCCTTGCCAGGCCACCACTGTACAATCGCGGCAGAGCGATAGTCTATCTCGCCGTGTCCCACACCCACGAGAAACCCTGTGGCAGATTGGTCGGTGCCGTTTTCCGGTGCCATCAACCCTGACCGCACTGACATCTCGAATCCATCTGGTCTTTCACCCAGACGTGCCGTCAAAAGATGAACCGTGCGCATCGGATTCATTCGATCCACCACACATTCAATGCGTCCATTCTTGATTTGCCAGTCCTGCAAGCGGTTTGCCCAGTATGATTCACCCAGCCAAATGCGATCTTGTTGGTCTGTCCAATCGCTTTGGAAATCCTGGGATACATTGACTGTTTGGCATCCAGCCCAAAAAAAGAGGATGGGTAAGCACATCACGATTAAGCGTTTTGTCGACATGTTATTGTCTCCTTGTCTATTTTCTGATCTTGTCTGAAAGGACATAATTGCAGCATCTGGTCTTACGAATAACTCTCGTGTCTATCTTACTGTGATCGGCTCGGTGTCGTCGCCAATGGGACCCAGGCATACATGTCCCGGCGGCGTGGGTTCAATCGACGCCACAGGCAGGGTCCTACCTCTACTCCACCATTGTTCAACCTCTTTCACCGTGCGGGGAATAGCGGTTAGTTTTTGGCTGGCAATATGGGTTACGCGGAAAACAGTGGCCTGCCGAATTGTGATTGTGTCAGGATCAAAGTCTGGTACCTTGATTTCCAGATGACCTTCTTTGTATTTCCAGGGCAGGACTTGCCCAGTCTCCAAGAGAGTCACTTTTGTGTCGTTGCTGGGTGTTATGCTGTCTAAGATCAGTATTTTTTGGGGCCACTTGGGTGTGATGGCATAGACAGTATCCTGCTTGCTTGTAAACAAGACTTCCTTACGTGCCTGTCCGGGAGGGGGCGTTAGAGTCTGCTCCAGGATGTCAAACTTGGACATATACTCACCGCGTTTTAACTGGGGCACCTTGCCATCCGTCCACTGGCACGAGTTTTTCCACATGCGTGTGCCGTAGATGGCCTCTCCATTCGTGTTGAGCCAGGCGCCGATCTGCAGCAGACGTTCCTGCATGATCACCGGGATGGTGCCGTCAGCACGCGGCCCAATGTCCAGGCAGAGATTGCCCCCGCGACTCACCACATCGACCAGCATGAGGATGAGTTCCTGGGCTGTTCTGTAATGGGTCAGATTCTCTGCTCGATTGTAGCCGTAAGAATGTCCCATGCCCCGATTCTCTTCCCAGGGGTGAGAGTCGTCGTCCATGCCGGAACCATATTCAGTGGTATAGAAGCTGCCATGCTTGTGACGGACACCCTTGCCCCAGCGGTCATTGATGACCAGATCTTTTTCGTTGGAGGCGTTGTTAAAGAGCCAGGCCAGGAGTTCCGGGCTTCGCCATCCCTGCCAGGGCATGGACCATTCGCCGTCAGACCAGATCATGTCCGGTTCGTAGCGTGTGACCAGATCCTTGAACTGTGGGAACATGTGCTCGCTGACAAAGCGTGCCTTATCTGTCTTCCACAGAGGGTGATACCATTCGTACAGGGAGTAGTACAGTCCTGCCTTGATATCCCTGGCACGCACAGCCGCACAGAGTTCTCCCACAATGTCCCGTTTGGGCCCGACTTTTACTGGATTGTAGTTTATACCATACGTCTTTTCCGCCTCGACACTGGGCCACATGGTGTAACCGGAGTGGTGTTTGGTGGTGAAGACCATGTATTTGGCCCCAGCCTTTGCCAGAAGATCAGCCCAGGCATTGGGGTCCCATAATTCTGCCTTGAGCATAGGTGCAAAATCTTTGAATTCAAAATCCTTACCATAGGTTTTGGTATGAAAGTCATGGACCTGCCCATTAAACGATTTCTGTTGAACCCAGTATTGATACCACTCCGAGTATTTACCCGGGGGACTCCAGGCGGGAACCGAATACAACCCCCAACAGATGAAGACACCAAACTTCGCGTCCGTGAACCATTCAGGGGTGGGGCGTGCATCCAGCGATTCCCAGTTGGGTTGATATGGCTGGGCCATACTCAGACGCATTTGAAGGGCAAGGCCGAGAATCACGGCCAGATAGATAGGTCTCTTTGTTTTCATACTCCAAAACTCCTTTAGGATATTGTCCAGGATGACAAGCTTGGTTGTGTCTATTCAAATAATGAAACGTGTTAGCCATCACCGACCAAAGACCAGCCACATTCGGGTTAATTCTAAAGGACAATGCCAAAGGAAGCAATTGTGAATATGAGGGCGCAGGCATTTTGACAAGATGGGTGGGGGAAAGCCATACCTCAAGAAAAAGGGCCATCCTGTCATGGGATGGCCCTTGGTGTATCATGCAAGAAAAGTCGTCTGATGCTCTATTTCAGCAAACCCAGACTGTCAGGCAGCCAGAGTGACAGAAACGGCAGGTAGCTGCAGATTAGAAGTGACACGACCATGGCCACAAAGAACCAGAGGATTTTTGGGATGACCTTGGTCACTGTGGTTTCTCCGATGCCGCAGCCCAAAAACAGGCATGTGCCCACGGGTGGTGTGCACAGGCCAATACAGAGGTTCATAATCATGATAATGCCGAAGTGCACCGGGTGAATGCCAATGCCTGTCACAATGGGCAGGAAGATCGGTGTGAAAATCAGGACCGCAGGCGTCATGTCCATGAAGGTGCCCACTGCCAGAAGAATCAAATTGATCATGAACAGCAGTACGTATTTATTGTTCGTGAGCGACAGCAGTCCGGCACTGATATCCTGGGGTACATTTTCCGCGGCCAGGACCCAGCTCATGGCCATACTTGTGCCGATCAACAGAAAGACCACAGATGTGGTGACACCACACTGGAGGAGAATCTTGGGGATCTCATTGAACTTGACTTCTTTGTAGCAAAACACGGCCAGAATAAAGGCGTAGAGCACGGCCACGGCAGAGGCCTCTGTGGCAGTAAAGATGCCCAGCAAAATACCGCCCAACACAATCGCGATCAGTAATAGGGCAGGGACTGCACTGAAAAATGACTTGATCCCTTGAACCAGAGTGGCTTTCTCGCCTTGGCCATATTGATTCTTGATGGAGATGATCCCTGCCACTAGCATCAATCCAAGTCCCACGAGGATACCGGGGAGCACACCGGCCATAAAGATCGCCGCAATGGATACGATACCGCCAGTGGCCAGGGAGTAGACAATCATCACGTTACTCGGCGGAATGAGCAGGCCCGTGGTGGCGGCCGTCACGGTCACGGCTGTATTGAAGTTCTTTTCGTAGCCGCGTTTGTTCATGAGCGGGATCATGAAACCACCCACACTGGAAACTGCGGCAGCAGCCGATCCAGAGATCGCACCAAAGAGCATGCAGGTCAGGATGTTCACAAAGGCCAGGCCTCCGCGAAACCGACCGACCAGGACATTGGCGAAGTCAATCAAACGACGGGCAATACCGCCGTGGCCCATGAGCAGGCCAGAAAATATGAAGAACGGAATGGCCAGCAGGGAAAAGCTGTCAATGCCTGTGGCAATCTTGTGGGCCACAGCCATGAATGTGGGCAGGTCACCCATAACCAGTATGGAGAGCATGGCAGCCACGCCCATGCAGAAGGCCACCGGTACATTGAGTACCAACAGAATCAAAAATGAGGCGACCAGAACAACAATGGGAAAACTCATGCGGCACCTCCTTGCTTGGCACTGCTAACACGTTCAAAGAATCCGATCAGACTGTAGAGCACAAGAAACGCACCGCTGATGGGGACTGCCAGATACACATAGCCCATGGGCATGTTCAGAGACACTGACACCTGTTTCAGCTCAAAGGTTCGAGCCACCAGGCCAATGCCGCCAAACACCATAACCAACAGGGAAAACAGGGCCACCACGGCGAATGCAAACAGCTCCGTTCGAATACGGACCTTGTCGTCCAGCTTGCCCACAAAATAGTCAATGCCCAGATGGGCGCCTCGTCCCAGGGCCACCGCAGAAC
Organism: uncultured Pirellulales bacterium; assembly: GCA_964494325.1. GTDB lineage: Bacteria > Planctomycetota > Phycisphaerae > Sedimentisphaerales > Anaerobacaceae > JAIPFM01. Next base: position 26,192 of record CAZBTJ010000026.1, on the reverse strand, counting down.
CGAGTAGAGCCACCCAGATCAAGAGGAACGTGGCCAGCTCATCTGTCCAATGGCTGGGTTGAATTCCCTCCGTGTATTTGACCAGAAAGGCGGCGAATTGACCCTCCGACCCAAACGATTTGATCCAGGGTGAAAACTTGGATCCATATCGTGTAGCGACCTGCCAAAGCACGTCAATAACCAGCACGGCCACAGAGACCATGACCAGGACTTCGAGACATTTATCGAGAATGTTTTTGAGTTTTGTCATGATTATTGGATCTCTTGAATTTGGTTAATCAATTGGCCGATCGCAGCATCTTCGCGTTCGTTCTCATCGTCGCTATTGGGGTCCGCTTCCAGGAAACGCTTCCAGATGGGTTGCACCGCATCCTGGAATGGCTTTTTGTCTGGATGGCTGATGGTGACGCCACCGGCCTTGACAATGGCCATGGATTTTGCGTCGCCTTCAGTCCAGAGTTTGCGTCCATGGGTCACGGACTCGTCAACCGCCTGTTGCAGCCAGGCCTGTTGCTGTTCGGTCAGATCCGCCCAGATCTTGGCGCTGATGACGAGCATGTCCGGCAGGCGTACATGCTCGTCCAGGCTGTAGTGTTTACAGATTTCAAAGTGGCGAGAGGTCTCAAAAGAGGGCGCGTTGTTTTCTGCCGCATCCACCACCCCTTGATCCAGGGACGTATACAATTCACCCCAGGAAATCGGCGTGGGTGACCCCCCCATGGCCTTGACCATGTCCATGGCCATGACGCTGTTCATGACACGGACCTTTTTTCCAGTCAGGTCTGCGGGGCTGTTGATCGGTTCTTTGCCATAAAAGCTGCGAGCGCCGGCGTCATAGTAGCACAGGCCTCGCAGGCCCAGATCTTCGCCAGCGACCAGAAGTCCCTTGCCGATCGTGCCCAGGGCAACTTTCCAGAAATGATCCGCGTTCCTGAAGAGATAGGGAATGCCAAACAATCGGATGCGGGGTACAAAGGCTTCCATGGGACCTGTACTGGTTTTGGTCATGGCGAGGTACCCCAGTTGCAGTGCCTCAATGCATTCCTTTTCATTACCCAACTGCTCACTAGGGAAGATCTGAATCTCCATCTTGCCGTCGGACAGTTCATTGGCACGTTTGGCCAGATACACCATGGTTTCGTGCACTGGGTGTTGCGTGTTCAGGCCGTGTGCAAGCTTGAGGATTCGGATGTCTTGATCCACCGTACCCTGTGTCCAGTATGACACGCCAGTCAGGATCAACACTATCCCTATAAAAACAAACAATCCGTTCTTCATGCAGGTCTCCTTTTTGCAGTCCAGAGTCCAGAGTTCAAAGTTCAAAGTCAAGCGTCTCTTGACCTCAGCTTTCAGGTTTCATCCGTCATCCCTTTAAAGTCATGGGGAAATAGGCCTTGGCATTGTTGAAGCAGATATCCTGGACCATCTGACCGAGCCAGGGCAGGTCATGGGGTAGTTCGCCATTCTCAACGTCCCGGCCAATGAGGTTGCATAGAATTCTGCGGAAGTATTCGTGACGTGGATAGGAGAGGAAACTTCGTGAGTCCGTGAGCATGCCCACAAACCGAGACAACAATCCCAGGCTGGCTAAGATTTGCATTTGAGCTTCCATACCGTCCTTTTGATCCAGGAACCACCAGCCTGATCCCAGTTGCATTTTGCCGGCCACAGAGCCGTCCTGGAAGTTGCCGATCATGGTAGCCAGTAATGCGTTGTCCCTAGGATTGAGATTGTACAGAATGGTTTTGGGCAACTGGTTGGTGGTGTCCAGGCGATTCAGAAAGTGACTCAGTTTTTGTGCGACGTCCCAGTCGCCAATCGAGTCAAAGCCTGTGTCCGGGCCCAGTTGATTAAAAAGGCGGGTGTTATTGTTTCGCAGGGCGCCCATATGGAGTTGCTGGACCCAGCCTCTTTCGGCATCCATCAGGGCAAATTCGATCATCATGGCTGACTTGAAAACCTCTTGTTCGTCAGGCGAAAGGGGCTGCCCCCCACGGATCTTATCAAACAGAACAGTAACCTGGGTTTGCGTGTATTCAGCCGCATGGGCGGTTTCCAGGCCGTGATCACTCAACCGACAACCGTGGTCATGGAAGTAGGTATGACGCGTTCGCAATGCTTCAAGGTAGCTGGCAAAGTCTGTGATGTCCGTGTTTGTCAGCTCAGCGAGTCGATCTATCCAGGCATTCAGAGCCTCCACGTTTTCAGCAGCCATACCCTTGTCCGGACGCCAGGCGGTGTGTACGGCAATTTCAAAATCACTCTTGGCCAGAGCCGCATGATAATCAAGACTGTCGAGTGGGTCTTCGGTGGTACAGACGAGTTTGACATTCATTTTCTGCATCAGGCCATGCACAGAATACTCGGGCGTTTTCAGCTTGGCATTACAGTCATCATAAATGGCTCTGGCCGTTTTGGGACTGAGCAGATCGGTGATACCGAAATACCCTTTAAGCTCCAAATGGGTCCAGTGGTAGAGTGGGTTGCGCATGCAGTAGGGCACTGTCGCAGCCCAGACTTCAAATTTTTCCCAGTCAGACGCATCGCCTGTACAGAGACGTTCATCCACCCCATTGGTGCGGAGCGCACGCCACTTATAATGGTCGCCATTTAGCCAGACCTGAGTGATGTTCTCAAACTGGGTATTGTTGGCAATGTCAGCCACGGGCAGGTGACAGTGGTAATCATAGATTGGCATACTCGCGGCATAGTCGTGATACAAATGCCTGGCTGCGTCACTGTGCAGCAAAAAATCTTCATCTAAAAAAGGCTTTGCCATAGAATTATCTCATAGAACAAGAATTATCAGCGTGTCACGGTCGGTAGCCTAACGAATTACATATGATCCGTCAATGACCACTGTCCGTGGCACGCCAGTTAAAGCTCTCAGCTCTCAGCTCTCAGCTCTCAGCTCTCAGCTTAAAACTTAACACCTAACACGTAAAACTCAAGCGAAGCGCCTAAACCACATAGGTGGAGGCAGAGGTATTGCTACCCCGTCCTGTCCAGTTCGTATGGAAGAACTCTCCACGGGATTTGTCAATACGTTCGTAGGTATGGGCGCCAAAGTAGTCACGTTGAGCCTGCAGCAGATTGGCTGGTAGTCTGTCGCAACGATAGCCATCGTAGAAAGCCAGGGCTGCACTTAGTGTGGGCACGGCGATGCCAAGATCCACAGCGGTCTTGATGACACGACGCCATGCCTCTTGCGAGTTTTCGATGGCATCCTTAAAGAACGGATTCAACAAGAGATTGTCCAGGGCAGGATTCGTGTCAAAGGCTTCCTTGATTTTCCCCAGGAATGCAGATCGAATAATACAGCCACCTCGCCACATCAGGGCGATACCGCCATAGTTGAGATTCCACTTGTATTCAGCGGCCGCAGCACGCATGAGCTGATAGCCCTGAGCATAACTGATGATTTTGGAGGCGTACAAGGCTTGACGAAGGTCATCAATCAATTGCTTTTTGCAGCCTTCAAAGGGGCCGGAAGGACCATCAAGAACTTTCGAGGCAGCCACACGTTCCACCTTCATGGCCGATAAGCAACGTGCAAACACGGCCTCGCCAATCAACGTCAAGGGCATGCCCAGATCCAACGCGGCAATGCCGGTCCATTTGCCAGTGCCTTTTTGGCCGGCCGTATCAAGAATGAGATCCACGACCTCATTGCCATCTTCATCTTTATACCCAAGGATGTCACGGGTGATTTCGATCAGATAAGAATCCAGTTCGCCCTGATTCCATTCTGCAAACACTTCGTGCATTTCATCATTGGTCAGGCCCAGGCCGACCTTCATCATCTGGTAGGTTTCACAGATCATCTGCATATCGCCATACTCGATGCCGTTGTGCACCATCTTGACAAAATGACCTGCACCGCCCTCGCCCACCCAGTCACAGCAGGGTTCGCCCGTGTCTGTCTGGGACGATATTTTCTGAAAGATAGGTTTTACAACGGGCCAGGCCTTGGGGGAGCCGCCGGGCATAATAGACGGGCCGAGCAAGGCACCTTCTTCGCCGCCAGAGACACCCGTGCCAATGTAGAGCTTGCCTTTGCTTTCCACATAGTCTGCCCTGCGGATGGTATCCGGGAAGTGAGAATTGCCACCATCAATGATGATGTCGCCATCTTCCAGGTGGGGTAGGACTTGGTCAATCAATGCATCCACGGCCCCCCCGGCCTTGACCATGAGCATGACCTTACGCGGGGTAGCCAGAGAAGCCACAAACTCTTCAATGGAACGACAGCCCACAATGTTTTTGTCCTTGGCGCGGTGGTTCATGAAGTTGTCGACTTTGGACAGCGTACGGTTAAAACAGGCTACAGTGAAGCCCTTGCTTTCCATGTTTAAGATGAGGTTTTCTCCCATGACGGCAAGGCCAATCACACCGATATCTGCTTTTGACATGACTTGTTACTCCTAATAGCACATTGAAATGTTCGTATTTTATTTGAATTTATCTTTCCAGGTCCAGAGGCCCATGCCGGGGTTCGAGATATAAAAGATCTCTTCCCCGTTGACAGTATTGAAACCATCCTGGAGTGTCTCTGGGTTGTATGTTTGCTGCATGGTTTCGAGATCTGCATAGCGGAAGTTGACAGATTCGATTTCCTGTTGTGTCAACTGGCCTGGACAATAGGTTATATTGAATCGGCCTTCGGATGACCCATGAATCAAATGAGCCGCTGCACTGAGGTTGTTGCGTAGCTCGTCATTTTCCTGGGTCAACTGCAACACTCTGTCCGTTCCTACATAGCCATACTTGCGGATGAGGCGGTCAATTTCCGGATCTTCGCCAAATTCTTTCAAGCCCGGCGCCAGCACAATCAGCTCACCGTCATCTGCCATGGCCATGCGTGTTCGGTACACACTCTTGTTGCCCAGCCATGTGCTTTTAAACTCTTCCGGTTCAAGATAGACCACGACCTTTTTCAAAGGCTTATCCAACATTTGAAAATTAACCTTGAGGGACAGGGTGGCTGCCAGGTTAAAGCACTCGATGTCATCACCAATGAACAGGCCTCGTACCACGGGACCGTCTGGGGTGGCGGCCACCACAGTCTGAACATATACGATGGGCAGCTCTCTGGCAAAATGGTCGGACGCATAATTCAAAACCTGACGGACGGGTGAGTTCGCACGTCCCATGATCCGTTCCATCCCATAGACAGCCCCGAGAAAGTGACTCTTGTTAATGCCTTCAGCGCCGCCTGTGCCCACAAAGACGTTCTTATTAAAATTGGCCATACCGACCACTTCGTGAGGCACAACCTGGCCTATGGACAGGATCAGATCAAAGCGCTTGTCTGTGAGCAGGGTGTTGACCTGGGCAGGCCATGTAAAATCAAGCTTGCCTTCACTGACCTCCTTGACAAATTCGGCGGGCACATTGCCCAGGGTTGTCAGGCTGTCTCGCCAATCATGGACACGAAACAGATCCAAGGATACCTCACCAAACATGCGTTTGATTTCCGGTTCTGTCATAGCGAAGTGTGTGCCCAGGGCGGGGAGGATGTCTGTTAAACGATCGCCATAATACTGCCAGGCGAAACGAGTCAGATCACCTGCCTGCGAATAAAAACGGGTAATATCCGGTGGCAGGGCGAGGACCTTTTGACGACGTCCCAGCTTGTCCAGGGCTTGGTTCAAGCCCTGTTGCAAATCTTCCGGGGTGAGATGATCGGTTTCACTGCCGCGTTGAAAATATAACATAATAATTGGCAATCAAAATGATTGTAGGGGCAGGTCCCTGTGCCTGCCCTTGAATCGATCCATGTTGCGGGCAGCCACAGGGAGAGCCGCCCCTAGGGGTTATACACCACTGAACGCGCTGAAGCCACCGTCAACTGGCACCACAATACCGGTGACAAATTTGGCTGCGTCGCTGAGAAGCCATTGGATGGTGCCCACCAGCTCCTCGGGAGCACCAAAACGTCCCATGGGTGTGTGGTCCAAAATGGTCTTGCCACGGGGGGTTAGGTCCCCTGTGGTTTCATTGGTGAGCAGGAAACGGTTCTGATCAGTCAGGAAGAAGCCTGGGGCAATGGCGTTGACCCGAATGTCTGCCGAATAATTCTGGCACATGTGCACAGCCAGCCATTGGGTGAAATTGCTGACAGCGGCCTTGGCTGCTGAGTAGGCCGAGATTTTGGTGAGTGGTGTAAAGGCATTCATACTGGATACGTTCAAGATGGTGCCCTGGCCACGCTCAGCCATGTGTTTGCCGAAGACCTGAGACGGCAAGACCGTGCCAAGCAGGTTTAGATCAAATACCCAACGGATGGCGTCACCAGGAATATCAAAGAACGACATGTCGGGGCCAGTGGTGGCTTCTTTCTTGTTGCCCCCAGCGCCATTGATCAGGATGTCCACATGTCCAAGGTTGGCAATCGCACAAGACGCAGCCTCTTCGATTTGAGATTTGTCGAGTACATTAAGTTCGATAGGGAAGGCAAAACCTCCGTCCGCCTCAATGGCCTCGCAGACCTGATGAGCTCTGAGTGAATCACAGTCAGTCACAGCCACTTTGGCACCTGCCTTGGCCAGGGATTTGGCCATGGCTGCTCCGAGGACGCCGGCACCGCCAGTAATGACAATTGTTTTACCTTGAACCGTAAACAATGAATCCATGTTTATTCCTTAATATTGACTGCTTGGGGCCACTAACAACTGAACGAACATGTCAGGATAAGGCCATAACTACCGTGTTTTACGTTAATAACGAAGTTTGCACAAATTAGTCCATCATGTGAACTAATACAAGTTTAAATATCGGAGAGCCCAAGGTATTTTTATAATCTTGCTTATCGTACAGAATCTATCAGATTTTGCAATGACTATTGAACTTTGCTTAGTTTATGGCTAATATTGATATTTCTGCCATTTTTATTTAGGGTATGCTATGAAACCAAAACCCATTGATTCAAAACGTGCGGGTGAAAGAAATGAACGCTTAATCCTACGTATTCTAAGGCAACAGGGGAGTTTGTCTCAGACAGAATTATGCAAGATGACAGAATTGGGGAGTTCTACGGCCAGTTCGATTGTGTCTAGGCTTCGTGAAAAGGGTTTGATTCTGGAAAGCGAGGGGATTAGCGAAAAACGAGGCCCCAAGCCGGTCATCCTGAAGATTAATCCGCAGGGGCGAACGATTGTTGCCGCTGAAATCGACCCGGATTTTGTGACCATTGGCCTGTTTAATTTTAATATTGAATCCATTGAAACGCAGCGCGTGGCTTTGGGCGAAGAGCATACTGTGGATCAAGTGTTGGAAGGATTGCTCGAACATCTGACCGAGCTTTTGGAAAAGCACCATATTGCCAAGGATCAGATTCTGGGTGTGGGTATCGCCTTGAGTGGGACGATCTCGCCGGATGGGCGTGTGGTGTTGTCCAGTATTATGGGGTGGAAGAATGTGCCCCTGAAGGCCTTGCTCAGTGAGAAAATGCCTTGTCCTGTCAGCCTGTTCAGCACGCGAGTGAGACTCCTGGCTGAAATGGGTCACAATGGACAGGGCGAGTTTGACAATGCCTTGTATATCAATGTGGCTGACGGTGTGGGATGTCACATCACCATGAATGGCACTCTGTTGCAGGGCGCCACAGGTCGATGTGGAGAAATTGGCCATGTTGTACTGGACCCCAATGGGCCAGAGTGTGGTTGTGGTCATCGGGGTTGCCTAGAAGCGTTTATCAGTGGCCCGGCCATTGCGGACAAAATCGTGCAGGATCTGTCTGACGGCAAGGAATCCTGTCTGACCCAGGCAGTCAATAATCAAGACAATCACAAGAGTATTATCGTTAAGTGGGCCAATGCCATATCGAATCAAGATCCCTATGCTCAGACCTTATTGAACGACTTTACTGAGTGTTTGTGCAAGGCCGTTACCATGGCTGTGAACCTGTACGACCCTGATCTTGTGATTTTGGGTGGGTATGTCAATGAAGCCTGTGCTGAATATGTGCAACCCGTACTTGAAAAAGCGATCAGTGAGAGGGTCTACAACAGTGATTCCCGGACTATTCAGATTCAGCCGGCTCGTGTCGGCAAACAGTCGTTTATCATTGGAGCTGCCATGGGGGTTTGGCAGCAGGGTATTGGGGTATAATTCTTCGTTATTGGTTCTTCGTTATTGGTTATTCGTTATTCGTTGTTGGTTTTGAATTGGCCGTTATTTAGGGATATTGCGTGAGCTTACAAAGAATGGATTCACCTACTGATCAACAATCTGGGGTGCCTAGATCTTTGCAGCATCTGATATTTTGGCCATTGGCTCTTTTGGGGCTTGGCCTGGATCTTTGGACGAAACATGAAGCGTTTCACAGGATCGATCCAGTTCAGGGGTTGGACTTAATCAAGGGCTTTTTGAGTTTTAATCTGGCCTACAATACTGGGGCAGCTTTCAGTATGGCCGCCGGTAAGACGGTGTTTTTATGCGGCATATCTTCGGTGGCACTGGTGGCCGTGCTGGTGTTTTTTCTCATGAGAAAAAACTTTACCGTGCTTTTGACGGTGGCTCTGGGGCTTCTAGCTGGCGGCATTTCAGGCAATCTTTACGATCGTTTGTTCCATGAAGGGACTGTACGCGATTTTGTTGACGTGTACGTGGGCACACACCACTGGCCCACGTTTAATGTGGCCGATGCTTTGTTGTGTACGGCAGTGGGGCTTCTCATTATTTCAACGTACATCACTGACCAGCAGTCTCAGTCAGCACATGATCCGCCACAAAAATAGGGGCCTTTTGTGCGACCCCCACGGCAATCGCATCTGATGGTCTGGCATCCACTTTGGTGATGCACCCATCCTTATCACGCAAATGGATCTGGGCGTAAAAGGTATGGTCTTGCAGATCATTGATCACAATCTTGTCAATCTTGGCTTCCAGATGATCTATCACACTGGCCAGTAGGTCGTGGGTCATGGGACGCGGCGGTTCAATGCCCTTGAGACGTCGGTCAATGGCAAAAATCTCCACAATGCCAATGACAATGGGTAAGCAGCGGTTTGTTCCACCAAGTTCCGTCAAGACAATCAGTTGAGAATCCGACTGTTCATTGATGACTATTCGTGATAGTTCGACTTCAATTTCCATGGCTCAAAAGACGGTTATTGGTTTTTGGTTATTAGTTATTAGTTGTCTGCCTTCAGTGTTTTATCCTAATTCACTGAGATGTTTTTCTATGGCTGCCAGTTGCTCTTTTAGCTCTACTTCTTTGGCGCGGGATTGTTCAACAACTTTTGGTTTGGCTCGGTTCACGAAGTTTTCATTGGCCAGTTTGCCCTGTACGCCCTTAAGAAACTTCTCCAGCTGCTCTTTTTGCTTCACAAGTTTATCACGTTCAGCCCCGGGATCAACGGCGTCATGTACGTATACTTCAATCGCACCTGCCACGGCGACTGCAGCATTGGCTGGCTTGGTCAGGTCTGCCCCGGCGGTGAAACTGTCGAGGTTTGCCATGTCCTGCACCAACGCACTATTGGCATTGAGCACTTCTGCCATATCCAAAGGTGCTCTGGCAGAGACCGATAGTTTTTTACCGGGTGCCATATTGCGTTCATTACGAATCTCACGGATGGCGCGGGTGGTTTCCTGAACCGTACTGATCTTGGCTTCGACTTTTGTATTGATCAGGGCGGTTACACGTTCAGGCCATTTGGCGACCACCAGAGCATCAGAAGCAGGACAGTCTGCCAGGCCTTTAAGGCCGCGATTCGGTGCCAATTGATTGAGGTGCTGAAAGATGCCCTCTGTGATGAATGGCAACATGGGATGAAGCATACGCAGTGTCTGATCCAGCACAAAGGCCAACACATTCTGAGCTTGAGGTTTCTGGTCCGGGTCCATCATTCTGGGCTTGGCCCATTCAAGATACCAGTCACACAGATCATTCCAGAAAAAACGATAGAGCTGGTTCAGCGGCTCTGCATATTTAAAGGCATCCAGAGAATCCGTGACATGGTCGATGGTCTGGGCCAAACGGGACAGTATCCATTGATCTGTGCTATGGAGCTTGGCAGAATCAAAGGCCTCTGTGTCCAGGCCTTCCAGATTCATCATGGCAAATCGTGATGCATTCCACAGCTTGTTGCAGAAATTGCGGCCCACGTCAAATTTGGGGGAAGTATTGACCGTTCTCCCATCGGGCAGGGTCATGGGTGCCACGGGCATACGGATATCCTGCGTGTCGGTGGTCATGCTGGCCAGGGTGAACCGCATGGCGTCTGCACCATGGCTGTCAATGGCGACCAATGGATCAATACCATTGCCGAGACTCTTGGACATCTTGCGTCCCTGGCCATCTTGAATCATGGCATGGATGAATACGTCTCTAAATGGAATGTCACCTATGCAGTATTGTCCCATCATGACCATGCGGGAGACCCACAGGGTGATGATCTCACGTGCTGTACACAACACATTGCCCGGATAAAAGCTCTTTAGATCGGGCGTTTCGTCTGGCCAACCCAAGGTGCTGAATGGCCACAACGCCGAGCTGAACCAGGTGTCGAGTACATCTTCGTCACGAACCCAGCCTTCAGAGACCAGGGTCGCTTCCAGATCCTCAAACCCAAACTTTACGCAGACATAGGTGACCGGACCCAGGTCTGTTTCCATCACCGTACAGGCGGTATTATGTTCGCAGGGATTTTCATGGGTCCCTTCTTTGGACCACACGGGGATTTGATGACCCCACCAGAGCTGGCGGCTGATCGGCCAGTCACGCAGGTTTTCCAGCCACGTTTGATAGGTCTTGCCATACCGTTCCGGAATAAATCGGAGACGCTTGTCTAGCAAAGGCGCCAACGCCAACCCTGCCAGTGAATTGACAGGCACATCCGTGCCCTTCAGTAGAGTGGTATCGTTTTGTCGTTCCACCAGATCGGGATTCGAAGCCACCCAATCCGCAATCCGCAATCCCACATCCGCAATCGGTTTTTTTACGGCCACATACCACTGGTCCGACAGATACGGCTCAATGGGCACATGGCTTCGATAACTGTGGCCCACCTCGTGAGTGTAATCACGAATCTCTTCGAGAAGGTTCTCCTCCCGGAACCACTGCACAATGGCCTCGCGTGCTTCAAAACGATCCATACCGAGCAGAGCCTGCGCTTCGGGCTCAGTGGCATCGTCCCAGCCAAATTCATCGCTTATGGACGCATCCGGTGCCATCACATTGATGACAGGTAAGTCATGACGCAGACCAATCTGCCAGTCATCCAGATCATGTGCCGGCGTGACCTTTAAAAAACCCGTAGAGAATCTGGCCTTTTCGTCATCACTTTCAGGATTGGGCAACACCACATGCTCATCTGCCACAATCGGGATCAAACGCCCCACAATGGGCAAACGTACCTGCTTGCCGACCAGAGCGGCAGCACGCGGATCAGAGGGGTTCATGGCCACGGCCGTATCGCCCAGCATGGTTTCCGGTCGTGTAGTGGCCACGGTAATACAATCAATGGTCTGGCCGTCGATTTCAACCGGTTCTGACAGGGGGTATTGCAGATACCAGAAGAAACCCTGAACATTTTCGTGTTCGACTTCGTCGTCTGCCAACACAGTCTGGGTCGCCGGGTCCCAGTTGACCAGGCGCTTGCCTCGATAGATCAGCCCATCTGAGAACAGCTTGAAGAAATTGGCACGTACTGATTTGGCACAGACCTCGTCCATGGTAAACCGGGTGCGATCCCAGTCACAGGAACAGCCCATGGCCTTGAGTTGCCCCAGGATCGTGGTCTCAAACTCATCCTTCCACGCCTGGATACGTTCCACAAACTCAGCTCGCTCAAAATCCGTGCGCCGTTTGCCTTCTTCCGCGAGGATGCGTTTTTCCACGACTGTCTGCGTGGCAATTCCGGCATGGTCTGTGCCCGGCATCCAGAGTGTGGCCATCTGCTGCATCCGTCGAAACCGGATCAGCACATCCTGAAGGGTGTTATTCAACGCATGACCAAGATGTAATGCAGCCGTCACATTGGGCGGGGGGATCACAATCGTGTATGTGGGGGTGTCGGTGTCCTGAGGGGGTTCAGCATGGAAAAATGGATTCGAAAACCACAGGTCTGTCACCTGTTGTTCGACGGTCTTGGGCTCATAGACTTTTGGGAGTTCTACAGACATAGCGATTAGATTCTGCCTAAATTAAAGGAATAACTCATTTCTGACCAACGGATTTATCCTAACAGAGCCAATCCCATCTGTAAAGCCAGCAATAAGGCGATCACCCTGGTCTGGTCCTTGTTTCCATCCAACTGGAGAGGCGCGAGGCCCTGGGGAAGAGGTTTGTCATTGCCCCGCAGAGTCCGAATTGATACACTCTAGGTAAGAAGAAGCAAGTCTTGTTCGAGGGCAGCCTGGATGACGCTCGCATCTACAATCGTGTGCTGTCCGAGGGCGAGATCCTCTATCTGTCCAATTAGTAGGGGTCGCTTCGCTCCAGTTCTTAGTTCTTAGTTTTCAGTTTTTGGTTTTAAGTGAAGTAAGAAAAGGCTCGCGCCCCGGCGCGAGCCTTTTATATTTCTTGCAGCGAAGCGATCTTGAGTCTTCCAGCGAAGCGCTCTTCCCTTCTTAACTTCTTATCTTCTCGATGCAACGCACCGTCCCACTGTCACACCGTCTCACCGGATTGATCAAATTCGCCGTTTTTGAGCCGTTTCAGATAGCTTCGTGTTTCATTGGCTACCACGCCGGACAGGAGGATCAGGCCGATGAGGTTGGGTACGGCCATCAGGGCATTGAAGATGTCTGAGAGGGTCCAGACCAGGGCCAGTTTGGACACTGCGCCGACAAAGACGAGGCATACGAATGTCACCCTGTACACAGGCACGGCCCTTTGCCCAAAGAGGTATTCTGCACAACGGTCTCCATAATAGGACCAGGCAATGGTGGTCGAATAGGCAAAAAACGCCAGGCTGATACCCACAATGAGATGGCCCCACCCAGATAAGCCGAGGTTAAAGGCTTCAGCCGTTAATTGCGCCCCATTTAAGTCGCTCTTGTAAGCATCGGTCACCAGGATGGTTAAGGCTGTCAGGGTACAGATGATCAGTGTGTCAATCAGCGGTCCCAGCATGGCAACCATGCCTTCACGCGACATCTCATTGGTTTTTACGGCGGCGTGGGCTATGGGGGCAGAGCCCAATCCTGATTCGTTGGAAAACACGCCTCTGGCCACGCCCTTGCTTATGGTCGTTTTCAAAGCGACCCCGACTGCGCCGCCTCCCACGGCATAGGGCGTAAAGGCGTATTTGAAGATGAGGCCAAATGCAGCGCCAATCTTGTCCCAATGGGTTGCCAGAATATATAGACTTCCGCTCACATAAATAATGCACATGATAGGTACTACGTAGCTGGCCACATGGGCAATACGTCGAATGCCACCAAGAATCACCAGCCCCACCAAAACTGCCAGGATCATACCACCAATAATAGATAGGGGTGAGGCTGTCAGCGTCCCTCCGAAATAGGTCTGTGCAGCGCTCCACGCTTTCGGCACGATGGGTTTTAACCCACCGATCACAGAATTGGCCTGCGTCATATTGCCTATGCCAAAGGAGGCCAATATGCCAAACAAGGCAAACAGTCCCCCCAGCACCTTGCCCAATGGCTTGTCCTTGAGTCCCAGGGATAGAATATGCATGGGACCGCCGCTGACCGATCCGTCAGGATGAATACGTCGGTATTTCACGGCCAGAGAGCAAGAGGTGTATTTTGTGGCCATGCCTACCAGGGCTGTGATCCACATCCAGAACACAGCGCCGGGCCCGCCCACGACGATGGCCGTGGCCACACCCGCAATGTTGCCTGTGCCAATAGTCGCAGACAATGCCGCGCATAAAGCTCTGAAATGGGATACATCGCCGGCATCATTGGGATCATCAAACTTTCCTTGAACGCAGTGGATTGCATGACGCAAGCAGCGAAACTGAATCATGCCCAGCCGAAACGTCAAAAACACACCCGTGCCAACCAGCAGCATGATCATGGCGGGGCCCCACACAAAGTCATCAATCGCCGTCAGTTGTGTTATCAATGTCTCCATACGGGAGATATCTTCGTGTTCGCTGCTGATGACCAGGTCTCGATCATCAGTGAGGTTGAAAAAATACACTGTGGTTTTGGGGGGCAAGGGGGCAGATACCTTGCCCGTGGATAGGTCGAGCAGGGCGGGTTTGGTTTCCCAGAGGCGGTCTTGCCATTTGCCCGTGGCTGTGGTGTAGTTGAGCTCCGCTTTTTTGATGGGGGTTTGGCTTTTGAACGTGGCCCAGGCGTGCATATCGCCATGGCCATGTTGGGTAATCTGTGCCAGGGGTGGCGTGTGACGCAGTATCGACTCTGCCATGGCATGGATCTCTTTGGGATTTTCACCTGGGCCGCCATGGCCGTGGGGCATGCGTACGCCAAGGCACAGGGTTCGTGGTCCTGCGGGCAGGCGGTAGGATTTTTGCAGGGAGTCCATGGGGTAGGCAAAACCATTGGTGCCAGTGACCCACAATGTTGGCATGTGTGCTGAACTGAGGTAGGCAGAGGGATCCCAAAGTTTCAGCCACCGGGCAGATTTTTCCAGGCCCATGGCCTTAAATGTAGATAGCCACGTGGAGTTGTCACCCAGAAATCCACACCCATAAACCGGTGCGGCAAATTTAAAGCGTGCGTCCACACCGGCGGTGATGCAGGTCAAGTAGCCACCCCAGGACACACCGGTGAGTCCGATGCTGTTTGGATCCACCGAGGGCAGAGATCGAATGAGCGAGTGTGCCAGGATTACATCGGCCACAGCGTGGTATGTCCATTGATCCTGAGTCGAAAGGTCGATCTGGTCAAAACCACCCCAGCCAGCCGGGCCGCCGAGTGCATGTCGTGTGTGGTTATTGTAGCCACCACCGCTGATACAACCGCAGGTATCCATGGCAATGGCAGCATACCCTCGGTCTACCCAAAGTTTAACCCAGGGAATAAAGGCTGAACCGCCGCCCCCATGCACCAATACCATGGCCGGGACCTTGGCCTGGTTGTGACCCTTAGGTTCGGGCAGGCCGTAATAGGCAAATACCCGGGTGGGTTTCCCTTGCCATGGCAGCCCGTCATAGTAAATCGCCTTGATTTTGTCCGTGCTGTGCAGGGGATCTTCAGCAAATTGGGGAGGAACTGTCAGGGTCTCCATGTCCCAGGGCACGGTGTTACTCTCTGTGGCAGACCCAGGGGACACAAAACTGACAAAAAAAACTATAACGTAGGCAAAGCGTATAAGGTTCATGGGCATGTCCTTCAGGTTTCACTCTCTGGTATGTTGGTTTCGCTGGCAACAGTATCAACAATGTCAAAGGCCTCGGCTGATTGGGTGAGGTAATAACCAGGATGGTCCACCCGAGTGTTGAGCGGTTCAAAGACCAGTGTCACACCGGCCTTCTCCAAGAATGGGACACAGGCACGCAGCCCTTCCACCAGACTGGCCTGTTGTTTCGCACGCGGCACGTCCGGTCTTTCATCACCCACTTGGGAAATGAGCCTGGGGCAACCCAGAGTTTTGGCAACCGTCAAACTTTCCTTCAAACCGTCCAGATAGTCGCCGCGACAGGCCGGGTTAACCAAACTGATAAATTTTGTGCAGCAGGCGGTGACTTCCAAATCAAGGGATGTTTTCTTCTCAACAATGGCCGGGATATCCTTGTCCCACCAACTCCAGAATTCAAAGCCTTGAAAGCCCAACCGTTTGACTGTCTCCAGGCTTTCGCCAAAGTCTTTTCCTTCAAAGACAGCATCCACGCAGATCGAATATCTCATTATGTTAGTGTCCTAATTTGTGCTTACGATTTTTTTGCGTCAAGCAAGGGCCTGTCCCCGATGATCCTACGCATGATAGGAGTGTGTGAAATAGAAGTCAACATACTTTGAACTGTTTCAAGCGTTGGGTTGAGAAACAAAGGAAGATGCCTTGCTGCACTCCTAAGACCGCTGGTTTTATGGGCAGGGCGGTAGCGAATGGCGACAGCATTAGACAGGTTGTCATCGCGAGGCACGAAGCGATCTTCCATTGTTTGTTTAACCGTGAACTGCGAACCGTGAACCTCTTTTTAACATTTTTTCCCTGTTCTCTGACCTTTGCCCTCAGTATCCTGTTGTCTCATGACTCATAAAGAACGAATAATTCAATACTTCTCAGATATCGCAGTTCGGTATGATTTGGTGAATCACGTGCTGAGTTGTCATTGTGACCGATTGTGGCGGCGTAAATTCATGCGTTTGGCCCAGCTTGAGCCTGGTATGCGATTGATGGATCTGTGTACTGGAACGGGTGATTTGTTGGTGGCAGCGAATCGGGTTTGCCCTGAATGTGAGCTTGTTGGGCTGGATCTGACGCAGGCCATGCTGGATCTGGCTGAGAAGAAGCTGGCGAAGGCTTCTATAAAAAACGAACTGATTTGCGGAGATGCGGTGGCCGTACCCAGGCCGGATCAGTCGTTTGACAGGGTGACGATCGGGTTTGGTTTGCGCAATATTGAAGACCCCATGTTGGGGCTCAAGGAGATGCATCGAATTCTGAAACCCGGTGGCAAGCTTTTGATCCTGGAATTTGCACCCGCACCCAAGGGGGTGTTTGGGGCTATTTACGGGCTGTATCTACGACACATCATTCCTGTGCTGGGGGGACTGATTACTGGCTCCAGGCAGGCGTATTCACATTTGTCCACCAGTATCGAAGGCTTTTTTGCCAGGGATCACATGGTCTCTGTCATGCAGGAGGTTGGATTCACAGCGGTTCAGGCAGTGCCCTTATTCGGTGGGATTGCCTACATTTATATTGGCAGGGTTTGAGGCCGCTCAACAGCAGGGTGACATTTGATGTGTCCGATCTTGAGAGAAGTTGTCTTGTCTCTTGAACTGATTGGGTCTACTGGGTATTATTGAAAGGTCAAAACGCCTATCTAACACATATCGAAAGTGAAAGCTATGAAGATCTATCTGAAACGGTGTTTTGTGGTATGGCTGCTCATGATCAGCTGTGGCATTGTCCATGGCACTGAAACAGAGAATCTCAATGTCCGTATCCTGCCGATATCCCATCAGATGGAGATTGATGGTAACACGAAGGACTGGGATCTATCCGGTGGTGTGTTTGTGTGCAGTGATGTGGAGACTCTGCGGGACAGGATGGGTGTGTGGATCCATGCCCTGTACGATGTGGACAATCTCTACGTGCTGGCCCGTTGGCTGGACCCGACCCCCCTGAGTAATCCAGGCTCCATTGCGGGCAACTACGGCTGGGACGGAGACTCACTGCAGCTGCGCATCATTGCCAGACCACAGCAGGACACTGTGCCGACGATCTGCTGGGTGACGGCCTGGCAGGACCGTGACGGCCAAAACGTGATCGACCTGGATTTCCCAAAGGACAACCACGAGAAGCTCAAGGATGCCAAGGCCAGGGGCGCAAAGCAGGCCTTTTCAAAGCATGCTCAAGGCTACGTGCAGGAGATGGCCCTGCCTTGGAACACCCTGATCGCTGGCGGCCTGACACCAAAACCGGGTGACCGTATCAACTTCTCTGTAGAGGCAAATTTTAATACGAGTAGCCACTTCCGCATCACCATGAAGGACATCTTTCGCCCTGGTGTCACGCCGGACCGGGTGTTTACCTTTACCGCTGACAAATGCTGGGGCTTCGGCACGTTCGAAGCTCAAGGCCATCTGGCACCCCGAACACTGCGTCTGGCTGACCGACGGGAATTTGAGGTCACGATGGAGGATGATGTGCCGGTCATCCACTGGCAGGGACTTTATCAAGATACAAAAATGGACGGCTTTGCCAGGATCAATCTTGACCTGCCCAAAGACGGGTTTGTGTCGTTGGATATTAAAAATGCCAAGGGTCAGGTGGTCCGACAACTGCTGACTTCCAGGTTTCTGACGCGCGGCACCCATGAGATCCTGTGGGATGGGCTGACCAATATGAGTCATCTCAAACCGGGTGACGTGGTCCCTGCGGGTCGCTATACCTGGGACGCGATCTATCACAGCGGTCTGGGCCTGCGTTTGGTTGGCTGGGCTGACAATGGCGGCAAAACACCCTTTGATTCGCCCGGAGGCAACTGGGGCGGAGACCATGGTATGCCCAGTGCAGTGACCACTGACGGCTGGCAGATGCTTCTGGGGTGGAACGGTTCAGAAGCCGGTCAGGCTGTGGTTTGTACAGACTTCGACGGTCAGGTTCAATGGCGGCACAAGCACGGCGGCTTCGGCGGAGCCAGTTACATTGCTGTGGGGGGGGGCGTGGTCTATGTCAACGACGGCCATGAAAATGTTCTGTACCGCCTTGACGCTGGAAAAGGCACATACAGCCCCTGGCAAGGCAGGGACACGGCCGTGCTTTCCATCGGTTCAGGTCTGGCCGGTCTGGAGGTGGCAGACGGCAAGCTCTATCTGAGTCAGGGCACAGGGATTCGTGTGCTGGATGCGCAGACCGGTGACGCACTCAACCACATCGACCTCGCTGAACCGGGTGACCTGCAAGTCGGGCCAAACGGTTCGATCTATGTGCTCTCAGCCGGTACCCAGGTGATGCAATTGAGGCACGACAGCACGCTGGTCCCTGTGGTCACAGGATTGAAAAACGCTCGCGCTCTGGCCGTTGACCAGGGTGGTGACATCTATGTGGGTGTTCTTGCCCCGGACCACCAGGTCAAGGTGTTTGCTCAGGACGGAAAACTCATTCGCAGCATCGGCAGGCAGGGCGGTCGTACCCTGGGTCTGTGGGATCCCAACTGCCTGTATGCTGTCAGCGGTTTGAGCGTGGACACACGCGGCACGCTCTGGGTGGCTGAACAGGATGATCGACCCAAGCGATTCTCCTGCTGGGACAGTAAGAACGGCTCGTTTGTTCGCGAATTTTTCGGCCCCACAGCCTACGGGGCGCTCGGCGGTGCCATGTCACCTGCGGACCCGCGGATCATGGTGGGCAGCGGGTGTGAGTGGCAGCTCGATTCGGATACAGGCCGGGCAGGGTGCATGGGTCTGTTTCACAGGGGTGACATGAGCAACAGTCGGTTCGGTCAAGGCCTCGAGGGACGCCTCTACGTGGCCGTGGCCGAGGGGTGGATCCATGGATACAGCCCCGTATCGATCTATGAACGCACCGGGTTGGGCCAGTATGCATTGCGGACTCGCATCGAAGCAATCAGTGACTCTAAAAACGCGGAGGGGCGATTGACCGGCCGCATTTCCGGAGCCCGGATTTGGTCGGACGCCAACAATGATCAGCAGGTTCAGGCAGAAGAAGTGCAACAGTATCACATCGAACTGGGCGGCTGGATTTCGGGCTGGTACATGTCCATGACCCAGAGCATGATTTTCTATGGCGGAGTTTACGGTATCGCACCTACAGGCTGGACTGCCTGCCATGCACCGCTTTACGATCTGACGCTGGCAAAAAAGATGCCTGTGCCGGACGATATTCTTCGACGCGGGGGCATGGGATCTCAGCGGGGCTGCGGCTCTCAGGACGGCAAGCTGATCCTGTACAACGGTTTTTACGGGGAAAACCACAGCGATTTTGTGTGCTATGATGTGCAAAGCAGTCAACGAAAATGGACCTATCCCAACAACTATGTGGGTGTGCATGGGGGGCACAATGCACCCCCTCCCCAGACCGGGATGATTCGTGGAGCCTATGATATTGTGGGTACTGGGAGACTGCCCGAGCCCATCGGTGATATCTTTATCATCGGGACGGATAAGGGCGAGTGGCATGTCTTGACCGGGGAAGGCTTTTACCTGAGCAGGCTCTTTGAAGGCGACCCCTTGAAGATCCGATGGCCAGACCGTGCAGTCTCTGGTGCCATCATGGACACGTGCCCGCCCGGCATGGGCAGTGAAGATTTTGGCGGGTCCATGATCATCACTCAGGATGATCAGTTGCATGTCCAGGCAGGCAAAACAGCGTATGTCAACATGAAGGTGGTTGGGCTCGACACTGTCAAGTCACTCAAGGGCGGCGAACTGGAGGTCAAGCAAACGGACATGGCCCTGGCCCGTACCTTCCGTGAGACACTGCTGCAGTCCAGTGTGGGTACCGGCCAGACCACGGTGAAAAAGCAGTCGATCAGTTTTACAGGTGACTTGCGCAAAGACTTTGCCAGTCACGACCTGTTGACCTTTGAGAACAATCGGGCCGCGTGCATTGAGGCCAGCCTGGCATACGACAGCACAACCCTGTATCTCGGCTGGCAGGTCAACGACGACACACCCTGGATCAATGGGGCCAGCGATCCGGTTGAGATGTATGCACGCGGCGATACAGTCGATTTTCAGATTGGCGCGGATCCCGAGGCTGACCCCAAACGCGATGAGGCCGTGCTCGGTGATCTGCGTCTATCGATCGGCAATTTTCAGGGCAAACCAACTGCCGTGGTTTATCGTCGGATCGCCAACAAGCCAAAGCCGCGAAAGTTCTTTTCCGGCGTGATTCGCGATGGCTACGAGATGCAGAGTGTCGTGACGCTCGAGCAGGTCAGAATCACTGTGCAGGTGGATGTCGCAAACCATCGCTATCTCGTGGAGGCGGCCATTCCGTTGGCTTCCCTGGGACTGAATATCACGCCCGGTATAAAACTCTGCGGTGACATTGGTGTCACCCACGGCGACCGCAGCGGTATGGATACGGTATTGCGGACCTACTGGAACAACCAGGCCACAGGCATCATCGCTGACGAGGTCTTTGAGCTGAAGATGGCACCCAGAAACTGGGGGCAGTTCATTTTTGAATAGGATGCTTGTTCCTGCTGGTTTCCACGCACTTGCGATTGGAGTTACATTTTTTTTTGATGGAGAGAATGACTATAGGATTGTTGATGTCTCTGATAAGAGGTGATTTGGCTTGATTAGGAGAAACATGATGATGCGATTACTGGTTTTTTGTTGGGTGGTTTTTTGTACAGGATCATCCTGTGTTATGGCTGACGGCGTGGTTGTAAAGAGAGTTCTGGATGGGGCAGAGGCAGGCGAGAACCTGCTCAAGGCTGATGCCTGGCGTGCCTGGCAAAAAGGATTTGTGCAAGAAGGCGATGTGTTTGTGTGTGACAATGGCCAGGATGGCAGCGTGCAGAGAGGTGTGTTTCAAACGGTGACATTAAATCAGGTCCGGCCTGAGCCTATCTTGGCGAAGGCCCAGAGTAAGCCTGTAGATGTGGGAGGCGGGCGTAATAGCGACTATGCGCTTTATCTGGATTTAACCTATATGGATGGCACACCCCTATGGGGACAGGTTGATATGTTTGACGTAGGTACAGGTGACTGGGACAAGGCAAAGTTCGTGGTGTTCCCTGAAAAACCCGTTCGATCGGTGTCATTTCACATGCTGTTTCGACGTCATACAGGTAACGCGGCCTTTCGTGGGGCAGAGCTTCGTGTGCTGGGATCTCCTGAAGGAGCGAGTCTGTTCGATGGGGTGCCGATCGTACCGACCTTAGGCACTGAGCCCGGCTTTTGCATTCGCGACGTGAAGGCGGAGTCGGATTTTGTGGGCATAACCCAGAAGGCTCTGGGAGTCCAGCTCACATGCCAGAAACAGGGGAGTGCAAATGGGACTTTTTATGACGTGACTCTGACCGATACGACTGGGGAGGACCGGGCTGTGACTTTGGTTTACACATTGCCTGTCTCAGGGGATCCTTGTCTGTGGCTGGAAAACCCGCGTCGCACGGTGCCGGTGGAGGAAAATCAAGAGTATGTGAACGGATCAGGTTTTCGAGCGGGGAGCAACGGTCGGCTGTCCCGGTATCCGTTCGGGGCGGTCGCAGCCGGGGGACGTGGTTATGGCCTGGGCATTGATATGGCCAGACCGGCGTTTTATCGTGTGGGCTACAATGCCGGCACGCAGGAACTTTTTCTGGCATACGACATTGGATTAACGCGTGAGAAACCCCAGGCTCGGTTGAGATTCTGTGAGTTTGAATTTGACCCTGCATGGGGATTCCGTTCGGCCTTGGCGCAGTATTATTTGCTGTTTCCCACCCAGTTTGAACGACGTGTCACACGCCAGGGACTCTGGATGCCCTTTGCCAAGATCAGCGAGGTGAATGGATGGGAGGATTTCGGATTTGCTTTTAAGGAGGGGACCAACGAAACTTCATGGGACGATGAACATGGGATCGTGACCTTTCGATACACTGAGCCCATGACCTGGTGGATGGCCATGCCCAAGGACATGCGGCGAACCATTGCTGCGGCAGTGGGAGAGGCAGAGCGTCTGGCCAATGAGACAGGCAATAAACGGGCCGGGGGACTCTTGAGTAGCGGGTATCACGATGAAAAGGGACAGTTTGCAGCCAGGCTTCTGAACACACCCTGGTGCGACGGAGCCGTATGGAGTATCAATTCGATGCCGGGCATTCAGGGTGAGGTGTCTGATTTCAAGAACCAGTGGAATCCAACGCTTATTGAGCGTCTGTACGGCACAAAGCGGACTGCCGATTTGGATGGCGAGTATATTGACTCGAGTGAAGGGTATGTGACCAATGAGCTGAATTTTCGGCGTGATCACTTTGGAGCGGCTGACACGCCCCTGACCTTTTCCCTGGACACTCGCCAGGTGTGCATCTTTCGCGGGCTGATTGCGTTTGAGTATATACGCGGCATTGAGCGGGATATGCACAGAATGGGCAAGCTGATGATGGCCAACTCCACACCCATTCGCCTGTGCTGGTTAGCCCCGCTGCTGGATGTGATGGGCAGCGAGACCAACTGGAATCCAAATGGACAGTGGCGCCCCATGTCGGATGACGACCTGTTGTATCGACGGGTCATGTGCAAGGCCAAGCCCTACTGTTTTTTGATGAACACAGAGTTTGAGAAATTCCCCAATGCATTGGTGGAAAAGTACATGAAACGGTCTCTGGCCTATGGCATGTTTCCGGGGTTCTTCAGTCACAATGCATCCCAGGGCCATTACTTTTCCCGCCCCGAGTTGTATGAGCGGGATAGAGACCTGTTCAAAACCTACGTGCCATTATGCAGAAAGGTCGCCGAGGCTGGATGGGAACCGATCACACGCGCACGCTCAAGCCACGATAAAGTGTATGTCGAACGCTTCGGCGATCGGTTTCTGACAGTCTTTAACGACAGCAATGAGCGGAGGTCAGTGACCATAACCCTGGAAGGCCAGTCGCCAGGCCCAAGTCAAGACCTGGTTCACAACAGACCCATTGTGTGGCAGGGCAGCCAGACAACACTGACCATCGCGTCTGAGGATGTTGTGGTGATTGAGATGGACTGATCAGTTCAAAGTTCAAGGATAAATAATTGCCATGAGTCCGAGTGGGTGCTCAGCCCTGGTGGTCTCTGGCATGCGAAACAGTCTTATTCTGTAATCGAGGCCCGGAGCTGCTCGGCCAGCTTCATGACGCTTTCATACGTGACGTGTTCTGGGATTAAGCCGTCATCGCTACGTTCGGCCATGGCCTTCAAGACTTTAGTCTCAAAGTCTAACCCTGTCTCGATGTTTCGCGGATTGCGTACATCGAGCAGTTTAGTACCAATATTAATATTGTCAGTCCTATTGACATTAACTCTATAGTGAATGCGATATTTAAACACAGCATTGGGCTCTGGAGGCTTTTGATCCGGGATGTAGAGACTCCACTCGTACCATCGTCGGCCCCGTTCGGTTTCCTTCTCAGTGTGGGTCAGGTGGAAGCCGATGAAATTGACATCGCGAATGTTTGGCTCCGGCGATAAGGCAAAGATCTCGACAGGCAGCTTTGGCAATTCACCGCCAGGTTGAAGGTTTGCAAAATACTTCGACTGATCGCGAGATTCGGTATTGTCAATGCCCTGCCAGCAGGCTAGAAGGCAGCCGCCTTTCAATGCAAAGAACCGTCTAATTCCGTATTTCAGTGGTGAAAGAACCGTGTCGTCGTAGATATCGTAGGCAGGTCGGCCTGGAAGAACGGCCTCTTCTTTGGGTGTCTTGATGTCGTAGTCTGGGCGAGGTTCGGTCAAAAAGATGTCTTCGGGTAGCGAAGCATTACCTTCAATTGACGTGTATTCCAATGTGGTGATCCATTGATTCTCCCGCTTTTCCAAAAATGCATATCGCCGCAGTTGCCCGGTGTCAGGGCATAGCCATGCTCGAAGTCTCTCTCTGCGAATGTTGTCACCACCACCCGAGGTGTATTCACCTTGCCAGATGACGTAATATTTGTCATTGATGACTTCTTTGCCAACTTTGACAAATCCTTCGATTTGACGAAATTCATAGCACTTGGTCAGTTCTCTACCGTCTTGCGGTAAGTTGGGATCGTGCCTTTCAAAAGTGACAGTTTTGTTTTGCCATGTATCACCGGTGGTCTTGTGGGCTTCTTCTATCATTACGTACTCGTTATCGCAAATCAGCGACCGCTTCGCAAAATTGCCATTGCCCTGATAATCGATAGAATCCACATGAGTGCCGCTGTTCTCAAAATCGTACCAATATTCAAAAGGCAGCTTCAGTGGTTCATCCGTTGAGCTGCCCTGCTGGAGACGCCAACCCCGAGCGTGTATAGTCTTGACTTGAGCCATCAGTTCGATTGCGTCGGCCATACCCAAAGCTGGCGGTGTTGATAGATCCAGCAGTGACAGGCCCAGTGTGACAAGCAAGATCACCAGTCCGGCTGTCGCCAGCTTTGTAATGTTGTTTTTCATGATTAATCTCCATATCCCTAGCTCTTCATGAGCCGTTCGCTTTTGGTTTGTCAGTGCGCCGGCTTGGTTCGCGTCGGTCAGGACCGTACGGTCTGAAGCCGGGTTCGTGTCGATTGTCGCGTCTTTGTAGAACGCTTTGACTTCATCTAGCGATTTCATGGTGTATCCTCCGAATTCAGCAGAGACCGCAGTTTCTGCAGTCCGTACCGGCATCGACCCTGTGCGGTGTTGACCGAGACATGCTGGAGACGCGCGATCTGAGGGAAGGTCATCTCAGTTCCCTCGTGCAGGGCCACGGCCTCACGCTGTTCGTAGGGCAATTGGGCCATGGCTTCACTGAGTTGCTGTAATCGCTCGCTCAGAATGGCCCACTGTTCGGGACCTCGTGAACTCATCTGAACATCATTGGCCTTGCGTTCAGCACGCTCATGCAACCGTTTTCCATCACGATAGGCGTTGCGTGCTCGATTCACCACGGTAGTGGCCAACAGGCTCTTGAGATTGCCTGTCAACCGCAATTTATGGCGTGTCTTGGCCATGTGAACAAAGACATCGTGCACAATGTCTTCAGCTGCATGGACATCCGACAGCAACACCGTAGCCAGTTTCAACAGGTCATTTTTATACTCGATATAGATCTGTTCGAACGCCTCGGCGCTGCCGTGCTTGAGTTTCCAGATCAGTAATTTCTCTTCCAACATATTGACTAATTCGTACCCGAGAGATATCTCTTTTATCTTAACACACCACAGACCAGGGTTTCCGTATAGTCTAACTGATATTTTTTTGAATGCCTACCAGAATTGGCACCAGTTCAACTGGAACTGGGCCCAACATTGTTGTAACAAGTCCAGAGTTAATGGAATTCTGCTGTTTTAATGGGTCCCTCACATTCGTTCGGAACGACAGAGTTCATTTCGTATGGTCAACCAACGCACACCACGACTCCGTCACTCCGAGCTTGAGAGGAGTCTACTAAGCAAGCCCGTGAAACGGCTCCTCTTTGCTCCATGTCTTTACATTCATTCAAAATGACAGAGCCACTTTCGAGTGTTTAACCAAGGTGCATACGAATTTGTCATGCCGAATCCTGTTCCAGGACAAACAAGCCCCGTTTTTCCGAGCTTGCCCACTATCTGGATTTCTGCTACACTTGTGTTTTCTTGAAGAGATGTGGATCATGATTTGAAGGCGATAACGAGATGGCAAGGGTTCTTATCAGCTAGAGTCATGTATGCTATAGACGAACACGCTGAACATCAGTTAGGAGATACTTGATGAATCAGGATAAACGTGCCGAATTATTGATGGATCACTATAAAGGACACCTTTCAGCTTCTATGTGGTCATCTAAAAGCTCGTAATCGGTTGTTTATGTTCATTCTGATCCTTTTGGCGAGATCTGATGGAGGATGTGTGACTCTTGGCTTCTGCGAGTACAAGAAAAGGTAAGCGTTCACCCGACGCTAAAAAATAATCAAAAAATTTCACTTTGGCAAGAT
>CAZBTJ010000025.1:32830-50666 GCA_964494325.1 uncultured Pirellulales bacterium | reverse complement strand
GACCCGGCGTCAGCCCTCTGTGGCTTAGTGCCTTAGTGTGAGATAAATCAGTTTCTGAGTTTCTTAACTTCTCAACCTCTTACTCTTCTGTGTCATTCTGCGTCTTCTGTGGTTAAATCAGTTTTTTTGATCTTTTTATGTACTTCTGTATTTCGCGTCATTTAGCGTGTTTCGTAGTTTAAATGTCCTATCTTGGCGTCTTTGCGCGAGAATAAATCAGTATTATCTCGCGCCCGTTCGCTACGCTCACTCAAGACGCCAAGGCGCAAAGAAAAGCGACCGAACACCGTATCACTGTCACACCGAACACACCGTCATACCGTCACACCGTGGCAACCTCTCCCAACCGAACAACAACAGAACAGTCAAGAAATTCGAGAGCGAATGTTGCTTGCAAACAAGCAAATTCTCTTGATGTCGCGGCCGCACCCTGGGCATCTTCGACCTCCATGACCTCCATGAAGATTAAACCTCTTTCAAGCGTAGCTTGAACTCTTTAAAACAGCCGCTCCAACCGAATAACTTAAGCACAGTCACAAGATACGCCCCCAACGCAACCAAGCAAATCCAAAAGGCCCATACGACTTCGCAGACGCCTTCTCAACTTCCTGTAGATTATCCCCCACTCTCATCCCAGCCGAACCTCGCAGATCGCGGCGTATC
This sequence comes from uncultured Pirellulales bacterium, assembly GCA_964494325.1. Taxonomy (GTDB): domain Bacteria; phylum Planctomycetota; class Phycisphaerae; order Sedimentisphaerales; family Anaerobacaceae; genus JAIPFM01. The sequence goes on along the minus strand of CAZBTJ010000025.1, from coordinate 50,003 downwards.
CTCAAAGTGTTTTGTGACAGAAAGAATTTTCCTACTGGTGATGCTTTGGTGGATGGCCCTTTAAAACAATCGCTCCTTTTCGGCTTCCTCGTCTGACTTTCGAAGTTCTTTCAGTATTGCCTTCATTCGACGCGCACTCAACTCGCGATTGCTTTTTGTGCGATTGCACGACGGATGAACGGCACGAAGATTGTGAGCCGCGTCCGAACCGCCTTTTGAGCGGGGCACGACGTGGTCAACGTGCATGTACGTACCGTTCCAGTTCCTAATTCCCTTATGACAGAGATAGCACTTTCTTCCATTTCGTTCCCAGAGTTCGTGGCGAAAACTATCGGAGAACGAAGGCCGGCTTAGGCGTGACGCGAGAACTTCGATCTGTTTCTGAAGAGCGATGATCTGATCAACACTGGCATTTTTGACATAGAACAGATGTGTATTGAAGGAGGTCAGAAGTGATTGGTATTGGACAATCAATGGTGAATCTGGACAAGCGGATTCCTGTTCTCTGATTTTTGCTTTGATTTGGCGATTCTCGTCCTTCAGTTTTCGTTGCATTGTCGGAATCGACAACTCGATTTCACAGATTCGCTCTTTGCGATCGCTTATAGCCTGTTCAATGCATTCTCTGGCTTGGCAAAGGCGAAACTCGTGTGGACGCAAGAGAAGCACCGAAAGACAGTACGTGCAGTAGTACTTTCGCGGTACAGAGCCATGCACTGCTTCTTGGGGACCGCAGTATTTCAGACGGGCGCGAAGATCAAATTTGTCATCGTCATTAGACATGATTTAATGTATTCTAGCGTGTTTGTGGCCGATCAAAATGGGGGTGGTACAAATTCATTTTTGCCGCCTAACAAGCGTCTCAAACATTTATGCCCACCATAGGTTATTCAGTAGGAAATGGGAATAATGTCGAGTCCGTATTCGGTTTTGTTTTCCTTCGCCTCAAACAGCTTAGGAGGATGCTCTCGTTCTTGGCACCAATCTTGGATTTGTTTCCTGTTCTTCTCATCCATTCGGCACCCCAAAATTACTCCTGTTAACGCTTCCGAAGGATACTCCTGCGGTCCTAGGCCGGATCCAGGATCTCCCAGTCTCCACTCCTTTTCATGTGCCCAATCTTCTGCCTTAGTCACAAGGTACAATGGTAATGGCCTTTCTTTGGCAGTGAAGAATTCAATAACGCTTTGTTTTGGGAGATACCTTGTGTATATAACTTGTCGTGCACGTGAGAAAAGGGGATTGTCGGTGCTGAATTCTAGGCAGAATCCAGTGTGCTGATCTGCGTAATGAGCCCACATTAATATATTGTCGTTCGTTTCAGTCATGCAGAATACCGCGCTCTGTTTTTGCATATAGCAAGTGAGATGATCACAAAGCTGTTCCATGTCAGATATGTCTTTTCCTTCTCTTACTTTGTCTCTAACCTGGTGATCCAAAATTTCATGCGGGCAATTTGGGAAACTATAATGAGCCCACTCCTTTAGAAATGCTTCGCGTTCAGCCTCGGAGTCAGGATAGAAATGTCGAATCTTTGAGTCAAATGGATCATTGAAATCAATTGGTGCGGCGAAATATATCTCATTGTCTACGAAGATCCTCTTTGTCCATTCGACATTATCAGGTGCGAAATATTTACAGTACCTGAAAAGTATGGGCGGAGGTGTGGTGTTGTCATTTAACAAAGGATCAATCCTATGCTTCGGTGTATTCGACTTATTGAATTGAGACTGCTCCTTCATATGCTTTCAATGTGCTTTCTGGGGTTGCTAACGCCGCGGATAAGGGCCGGCGGAACGCCGTGCCTTATCCGCATGTTAGCCCATTACACTATGTAAATAAGTATCTTCTAAATATAACAGCCTAGCAATTTTTGATTCTTCAAGGATTTGGCAGGGCGATTTTGAACAACGACCAAAGATCATCATAATGCCCCTTGTTCGTTGAACCAGGACTCAGTAAATCGACTTTGTGCCACAATCCATTGAGCGCCCATGGGGAATATCCTGCTGGAGTAACTCCGCTAGCTGGCACGATAACAGACTCATGAAACAGTAAAAACCCAACACTCTTCGATCCTATCCAATCACGAATCGATGGCAGGTAATCTCTAACAAAGCAATCCGTTCTCATGCTGTGTGCTTCCTCAATATCATCATCCGACACAAATGTAGGAAGTGGAGCACAACTTGGATTGACAGCCAGTGAAATATCCATGGCAATTACTCCACCCGTTTTGGAAGCTGTGATTTGTTTGCCAGCTTTCCGGATATGTTTCTCCATCTTGTTCAGACTCTTAATACGTTTAGCTTCTAACGACCAATTGCTACTTGATGCAGTTAAGCCCCAGTCCGCCTTACGAGCCCCTAACCGTTTAACAGTAAATCCAGCACGCCAAGCTATTGCTGCGATGAATAGTTCAAACTGCGCATCCCGGCCAGGAGTGAAATCTTTTGAATCTTTGGGGAGACTTGGATCTTGGAGGCTGAGTTTAAATTGCTCGATAAACGGCGTTTCTAGCAGTTGCTCTTTAAGTATTTCGATGATGAACCAGTACTCTTGTATATCTTTGAGACCTTGAATGAAACCCAGCCACTTTGGATGGGTCTTCTGGATGATGCCCTTTGATTCTATATAGAGTTTGCATTGCTGGAGAAGACGGTTGTGATTAGAACTACATGACTGAGGATGAGATTGTATCCATTCAACTACAGCTTCGGCCATAGCGGGATATGGTACAGGTTTTAGCTCATTCGGAAAGAGATTCATGAGCGGTTCAGTATCCTTTCGAGTAGATGAATCTAACGCTACTGCTCTACGGCGGCGTCCTCGCCGTCCGCAGCAGCAGGTTGTTCGGTGAAGTCAGCCTTAAATTTCTTAACTGCCTCATGCTTCTTCTTGATAGCTAAGAGCGTGGCATCCGTTCCAGCGTATACGCGAGTGAGGTGACGCGTAAGACCATCCAGATCAGGGAACAGGGCCGCCTCGTGAATCCCGTACCGCATCAATCCTTCTAAGATATCCGCCTTTGCACTGCTGAGAATGGTAATCTTCGTAACTATCCGTTTAGGAATTGGGTTGGTGGGGTCTGGATGTATAGTGAACGTACCACTTTGAACCGTCAGCCTCAACGTGATGTGTGCTGGCCACAAGTACTTCGTCTCCGTGAGTTGGAAAGGATCCGGTTCCTCTCCAAAGTCAACCTGCGAGATTTTCTCGGCCGAACTTAGTATGAATATCACCCCGTCTTCGGCTTGCCTGCTCCGGCAGGCGAAGTACGCTGCCACTAGTGGATTGCGCGTCCAATCAAGAAGGCGAGTGGGCAGGCCGTGATGCTGCGCAAGGAACAGCCACTGCCAATTATCATCTGGCTGGATATCGAGTCGGGGCAGCGCTTCCGTTCTGAATCGCCACATCATGGTGCGCTCGATCACTATGAGATTCTCCAGGCCTGCCTTCGAGTTTCGACCGAGCTTTGGGATAAGCTCATGATTAGGCGAGGACACGCCGCGATATGCCCGCCCCGACTGCGATTGCAGGACCTCGTGTAGTTCACCAAATGTTGAGATTGTTGTCATTTCTTCTCTCACCGAACGCCGCGAATCAGGGGCGGCGGTACGCCGTCCCTTTGCATTCGCTTGTTCTAATACAAGTGAATGTAATACTATTCAAATTCCAGTATTTGATCTTTAATTTCTTCGTCATAGATTGCGAGAGCATGATTAGGCCAAAGGACATATTCAGGAAATCAACAGGCTTCTTGCCCCTCTCAACAGAAAGAAGCACATCACATTTTTGAACATGTGGGATCAGTTCGCTGATGAGACTGGTTTGCCCAAGAAAGAACTTATGTGTGACACTGTGCATCCCAATGCAATGGGCTATCGCGTCTGGGCTGAAACCATGGAGTCAGTGCTGAGCAGGCTGCTGAAAGACAACCTGGTCACGCCAGCAAAGAAGACCGAAGCAGAGGGTGGTAAATAGCCACGTATGTCATATTATATCTTTTCCGCTTAAAACTCAGACAATTGGGTTCATTGCGTTAAGTGTTAAAGGTTGGAACTTCTTACCTTCTTACCTTCCTACTTTCTTACTTTCTTACTTTGGCTACTGGTAGATTCTCTTGTGGAAAGAGTATAACAGGGAGATCAGTAAGGTGACACTATCCATAGCTGCCGTATTCCTGTATGGCATCGAACATGGCCAGCACATTCTCCAGTGGCGTTTCTTCCAGAATAGTATCGTGACTTGCCCCGGCCACATAACCGCCACCTGGTTTCATGGTCTTGAGTATTGCTCCTGTGCTTTCGCGTACCGTGTCTGGTGTGCCTTCAATGAGCACGTGGTGCGAATCAATGGCGCCATTGAGCAGGATCTTGTCGCCAAAGGCCTGCTTCAGTCGTTCCGGCTCCATCCCGGCACAGGAGGGTTGCAGGGCATGTAGGCCATCCAATCCAATCTCGATCATGGATGGGATCAAGTCTGCGAAACCGCCGCAACAATGCAGCATCACTTTCAGTCCGTAGGCATGTCCCAGATCAACCAGACGTGTCAGATGTGGCAGCAGGAATCTGCGGAACATGGGTTCGGACAGTAACGCACCAATCTGGCTGCCAAAGTCATTGCCCATGAAAAAAATATTGATCACGTCTCCGGCTGCATCGAATATCTTTTGACTGACTGCGGCATAATAATCAACGACATGTTCAAGGATCGCGTCAATCAGCTCGGGCTGGTCGTACATGGTCAGATACATGGTCTCCATGCCCAATAGGTCAATGAGGTCATGCCAGAAGGGTGACCAGTCACCGCCGAGAATGGCGTATTGTCCGTTGTATGCCCTTGCCTCTGCTTCAAGATGGGACACGTCTGTCCAGTTGGGATCAGGCCAGGCGTAGTTGTGTATGTCTCGAATGGTGGCCTGGGCCAATGGATGAGAGAGTGGTTGACCATACCCTATTCCCGATCTCTCAATGCCAAAAATTGTCCTGTAGCTTGCCGCTTCAGGCAAGGCCTTCTCAGGCATGTGGCAGCGTGCGAACACGCGTCGAAAATCGTCCCCAAAACGTTGGCGTAATGCTTCATCGTCCAGACCCAGTGCCTGTTTGGCCTTGGCCCAGAATTCTTCGGATGCACCACACCAGGCTGGCACCCGGTCAGGTTCCTCAAGAGAAAATGCCGCCAACACACGGGCTCGGGAATTCATCTTTTCTGTTGTCCCGAGCTTTGACTTCGACGCGATATCTGTGTTTTCTTGTTTTGAGGTATTCTTATCCACTGTATGGCTCCTGGACCGTAACTCGGCTTGTCGACATGGATTCTAAAAACTGTCAAACCAAATGATTATACCCCCCAGAACCAAGGTAGATCAAGGGGACGCTCTGGATAATTGAATCTAAAACGTGACACCATTCTTCGCGGATCAAATCGCTTTTTCTGTGGTTAAAATGGATTCTCAACACCCAATATCCAACACGGAACACCCAATGTCCAAGGGAGGAAATTGCTGCGCTCCGTCTTTCCACTTCTTCGGTTGGATATTCACTCTTTAGGCCTGTTCTTTTCTCCTTGATCTGACTTTTCATGGGGATATAATCAGTCCTATGATTGACAACGTAAAATGCCACTCTCTTAGATTCCGCTTCCTGCAGATCGGAAAAGTCATGCGACGTTTTATCTTCTTTGTGTTCAGTCTCTTTTATGTACTCATCTGTCAACGGACAGCCATGGCGGCTGATGAAGATTCACAACCGAATATTGTGTTAATTATTGCTGACATTGCCGATCCCGAGGCCTCGCTCTTGTTCCGCGGGTGCATCAAGGGAAAATGGAAGTTGTTGTTGACGTATGATGGTGAAGTGAATCGTTACAAGAGCACGCATCCTCGCGATGAAAAGGGCCCACAACTGTTCGACCTCTTGAAGGATCCCCACGAGACGACAAACGTGGCAGCCAAGTATCCCAGGGTGGTGGCTCGGTTGGCAAATCGAATCGCCGGTTGGTACGAGGTGAAAACAAGAACCACCCGGATTACGGTCGAAGTGGAGGTCAAGGTGGTGACGTCGGCCTCTTATGTGTTGAGCAATAATGGCTCATCCACTGATTCATGTTGGATGGATCTCTACCTCGACGCATGTCATAAACGGCGTGCGCTTCGGATGGGGCCGCATGTGGATAAGTTCCCCAAAATTGTCTTCACAAAACACCACGACATTGGCGGTCAACACTATGCCTATACTGAGGACGTGTCTGACTCTCCTTATCGCGACAACAATCCATTCCCCAACACAGGCAAGCTGTGCCTGTTCGAGATGGATGGGCTATATGGCACGTCACGCGTACTGCTGGATGAGCCGAAGGGGTTGATACGTGACCCCGACGTGTCGTACGATGGCCAGCGAATCCTGTTTGCGTGGCGCAAGTCAATGGATCATGAGGACGTCAAACTGACCCTGGATGAGCTGAACACCATTGCCTGCTGGATCGATCTGGGTGTGCCATTTTCGGGGGATTACACCGAAGGCATGAGCCCCGATCAGATCCCCAAGTATCAGGTCTATCTTGATAAACGTCTCAAGCATGCTGCGCAGGATGAAGAGGCGATCAAAGCGTTTTTGGAGGAGGTCGAGTAATCGTATATCCTTTTTACAAAAAAGTACTTAGAGTCGATGTGTTTCTTGGAGGCAGGTCCGAGATAAATTTTTATGTAACTTCTCCGGAGTATGGACGTCTTCTAAGTATGTCGTGATTGAAAAATAGAGAGTCATATTAATTGGATGTAAGGAGACCTGGCATGAGTGCATTGAGACATTTTCAGAGAATTGTGTGTGTGTGCTTGTTGGGCGCGATGTTGGCAGGGCCTGTGTGTGCACAGGATGTGCTGGATTTGATTCCAGAGGAGAGTCTTGCCGTAGTTCGCATCAATAAATTAGACAACACGCTTGGTCAGTTGGACAAGTTTCTTTCGGGTATTGCCCCCATGCCGGTGCAGATGGTTATACGTGGCCAACTGGGGCAAGCCCTGGGATCTGCCGAATTGAATGGTGTGGATATGAATGGGAGCTTTGCCGCATTTGCCGTGGCCCCGGAGGACTCACCAGAAGCGGGCGGTTTGCCGCCGATCTATCCCGGTATTCTGATTCCGGTCTCAGACTACGACGCCTTTATCAAAGGGAATGCCAATTGTGGCGATCCGGATGAACATGGCGTATCAGCCATTTCCGGTCCGGGCGGCTCGAAAAATGACACACCCTGGCTGATTGCCACCAAGACCGGCAATTATGCCCTGGTGACAATGGGCAAATTGTATCCCCAGATATTGAAGTATCAGGAGATAATGGGCATAAACACGGCAGCCTCAGCAAGTATGGTGTCCATGTCGGACAGCCTTGTGGCTGATGATGCCAAGGCCTCACGCCAGCAGCCTGTCTGGATACATGGGAATGTGGCACGGGCATCCAGTCTGTTCAAGCCCTTGGTGGACAGCAAATTTGCCCAGTTTAAGGAGGAGATTTCCGATACGATGGCCAAAGCGTCTCCGTCTGTGGGTCCGGTGACGGACATCAGCGCGATACTGGATATGTATGGTGCGATCCTTGATCTGTTCATGGAACAGACGCAGTCGGTCAGCCTGACCATGGATCCCAAGCCTGATGTCTTGAAAATTGGAAAGACAGTTTTTGCGATACCGGGCAGCGATCTTGCTAGCATGTTGATCAAGGACTCTACCGGCCAACCCAATAGGTTGATTGGCTTTGCAGGGGATGGTGCGGCCATGGGGTTTGCAGGGACTCTGGGAGAGTCATGGAAGAATACGTATGTCAAGAGTATTGATGTGCTTTCATCCCTGTTGGGCGACAGTATGTCACCTGAGGCAGCAGCCCGCATGAAAAAGTTGACCACGGACATGATTGATGTGCTGGAGGGGCCGATGGCTGGCACCTTGTCCATGGATGGCGGAAACAAACCGCCCTTTGCCATGCAGTATGTGTTTGGGGTCAAGGATGTAGATAAGTTTAAGGGCTTGCTCAAGACGTCAGTAGATCTGTTTAATGAAAGCGGTGTGACTGATCTTTACAGAGGTATGGGCCTTGACATGGATTACTCCATGGAGTCTGGCACTGCTACCTACAGGGGCGTTTCCATTGATTCGGCACGAATGACCATGAAATCCACCCAACCTGATTCCCCCATTGGCAAGAGTATTGAGGGCATGTACGGCAGTGGATTCGACTATCGCTGGGCCGTGACAAACAAAATCTGCGCTGTCGCAGTCGGGGGCGATGTGGATCAGCAGATACATCAGATGATCGACCGGATAAAGGCCGGCAAATTGGGTAAAAAAGGTAATGATATGCGTGCGGCGTTCTCTGTGTTGCCTGGTGCAGATCAGGCTGACTTTGTGCTGACCTACAACTATGCACGTCTTATTATGGGCGTTCTCAATACTGTCAGGGTCATGGGTGAAAAGGTGCCCGAGATCAATGTCGAGACAACCAGCCATCTTAGCATCGCAGGCTGGGGTGGCGAAAACAGAGCCCGATTTGCAATGGCCGTGCCTAAGCAACACGTGATGGAATTGGTGGCCGTGTTTACCTCGCTAAGCCAAAATAATAAGTAGAATAAATCGAAGACTCCATGGTCACGATTCAACCTCTAACAGGATTTTTGCAAAAAGCCCTGTGCGGTACAGTTTTTGGTTTTCAGTTTTTAGTGAAACGCGTTTTTCATGCTGTAAACTGCCTACTGGAAACTGAAAACATGAAGTTTGCAAAACTTCAGATCTAACAACGGGCTGGCAATCCAGGTGATTGCCGGCCCTTTTTTTGGGGAGAGGTATTCAGTGTTCCCTACCACGGCGCGAGACATTTATGCGTTAGACCTTTCAGCCCTTTAGTGGTCCTGGCTCTGTTTTCTCACTTGATTTGCCTTGTTACGGGAGGTATCATCTTTCTGTACTTGAAATAAAATAAGTTTCCGATCAATGACTGTGAACCTGATTCTGTTGAGTGTACAAGGAGATTTTGCAAATGGGAGAACAGAGAACAAAGTGCCCTTATTGTGCTGAACTCATCCTGATGGATGCGAAAGTATGTCGCTTTTGTCAGAGGTGGTTGACAGAAGATGAGCCTGAATCCCAAGTGCCGCCTGTGGAGTCCAATACCTCTTCGGACCCGGTTGATGAGGCTCCCCCAGAGAAAGCCAACGTTGAACTGGAGACACCGGTTGCCAATGCTCGTGCTCACTTAGTTCGCAAAGCTTCTGAAGGACCCAATTGCGCCCCCAAGCCCAAACCGGTAAAGGCTTGTTTTCCCTGGCTAAGAATCATACTGTTCTTACTGTACATCGCGTTGGTCGTCGGGTGTGTCATGATGGAGCGAGATGCCTTGGAACGCCTCTCTGCGGCAAAGGCGAATGAAGGCAGCAATGAATATGTTGCGGCTTTGGAGGGGTATGAGGGAATCAGAGATGAATTGCCCTTCAGTTTCTCAAGCATAGAAGCCTATGATGGCATACAAAGAGTCGTGGACCAAGGGGTGCTGGTATCAAATGAGCCAGTGAAGCCCCCTGTTCTCGGCGAGTTCATCGGCGAAAAGTTTGAAAAATCTCCTGTCTACTGGCTGCCATTGGCATCATGGCCCGTATGTGCTATCCTGCTGTTGCTTGTATTCCTCACGCGGATTCTTCGCCCGGGAGTGGCCTTTTTATCATTCATTCTGGGCGCCGTGGCTGTCACCGGAACCGCACTACAGATATCCTGGTACGGCCTGATCAACATAGGGCAATGTGCAGAATTAAGTAATGAATTAATGGGCAGGCCGCTGATTCTTTTTGGGGCAACCTACGGTTTGATGGTTATCACTGCCCTGATGACGCTCACTCGCACCCGTCGCCGCAGGCGCAAATAGAGTCCATAGATTTTGGTCGTATTGAGGGAAGCTAAAAATGGCAAAGTTGGAGAGAAGAAAACCGTTCTCGTTCTGCCAGTGTCTGCTTCTAGTTCTACTTCTTATCTGGGCCACTGCGTGCATGGCAGAGGTCACGTGGAGTGATCCCAATCAAATCTGGCAGAACGGAAGTTCCGAAGTCATAGATCCCAATCTGGATTTCATTGAGGTGAGTGGTACTGACGTTGTCTCTGAAAATTCAGAGCTGAAAATCCCAACATTGGGAGATTCAAATTCGTCTGTTGTACCCTTGCCAGATGCGGCAGAGGGAGCTGTTCAGAGAAACAGATGGCGGGAGATATGGGATAAGATACGGAACCTTTCCATCTGGGGAGGTCCCCGAATGGTCGCATTTTTCATAGCCATCGGCGTGGTGGTCATATGCATTATCGCTTGCTTCTTCCTGAGCATGACACTCAGAACAAGGCGGAGGATGCATAGGACATTGACCAAAGATAAAGACATTGACGAGTTTCTGATCATCTACAACTTGACTGAGAAGGTGCTCTATTTTCCCAGTATTATCGCGTCTGTATTGGCAGCGACTGCCATGTATTTGAATCAGGCTGGGCTATTCTTCCTGGAACCAGAAATCGTGGGACGTATATGGTTTCCCATCGTGTTTGTGAATTTTCTGATTGAAGAGTATAATGTCCGTCTCAGAGGCATTATAACCACTATTATTGGTATCGCTTTTTTGCTGCTGTGGCTTCATTTGGCCTGTTATTTGGGCGGATTCTTGGGGCTCTTCAAACATGTTGCCATTATTATCAATGGCACAGGATTTTTGTTCATAGGCCTCATAGGATTTGCCGCTATCGTGGTGTCCTGGATAAAAGGTCTCTTCTACTATGTGACGATCACGCCCAACTACATGGATTTGCAGGAGGGCCCCTCAGAGAGTGGCGAACAGATCTCGCGAGAAGACTACAACACAAGACTTGACACCAGTAATTTTCTTGAACGACTGCTTGGCTTTGGAAAGATAGAGATTACCTTTAAACATGGTCAAAGGCATCCGATCAGATTTCTTGTCTGGGGCATCGGTAGAAAGGCACAAAAACTGGAAAAGGTCCGGGCAAAAATTGTCATAGACCACTAGCAGGGCCTGCGTGTGGTTGGAGAGGCTACGAACTAAGGCTGTTTTTACTTCCCCAGGTTTTGTTTCAAAAACGCATAGATATCTGCTTGTTCCTCAATGATCATGGTCGTGGGTTTACCTGAACCATGACCTGCACGGGTCTCAATGCGGATCAGCACGGGCTTGTCTCCCTGGTGACATGCTTGGAGCCGGGCAGCGAATTTGAAGGAGTGGCCCGGAACCACGCGATCATCTGTGTCAGCTGTGATGACCAGTGTGGCCGGGTAGGCCGTATCCGGTTTGAGGTTGTGGTAGGGGGAGTAGCCCTTGAGGTAGTTGAACATTTCAGGGCTGTCCTTGGCTGAGCCATAGTCATCGGTCCAGAACCGGCCTGCTGTGAATTCATCAAAACGCAACATGTCCATCACACCCACCGCTGGGATGGCTGCCCCAAAAAGATCTGGCCGCTGAGTCATGCAGGCCCCAACCAATAACCCGCCATTGGAGCCGCCCATGATGGCGAGCTTGTCTGGCCGTGTGTATTCCGTGTCGACCAGATATTCGGCCGCTGCAATAAAGTCGTTGAACACATTTTGTTTGTTCTGCTTTTTACCGGCTTCATGCCAGGCCTGGCCATACTCACCCCCACCTCGGATGTTGGCCACGGCATACACACCGCCCATTTCCATCCAGGCCAGACGTGACACGGAAAAGCTCGGCGCAATGGAGATGTTGAACCCCCCATAGCCGTACAGGAGTGTGGCATGCGAACCATCTAGGTTTAGGCCCTTCTTGTGGGTAATGAACATGGGAATACGCGTGCCGTCGTTGGAGGGGTAAAAGATCTGTTCTGTGACATATTGATCCGAGTCGAAGTCAACTTTGGCCCGTTCAAGCAGCGTCGATTCACCGGTCACCAGATCATAGCGATAGCTTGAAGGTGGAATGGCAAAGGATTGGAACGAATAAAAGGTTTCAGTGTGGCTGCGTTTTCCGCCAAACCCGCTGGCTGTACCGAGGCCGGGCAGGGCGATGTCACGAACAAAATGACCCTGCAGGGTGTAGAGCTTGACCTGTGTCGTGACATCCTTTAGATAGGAACAGATCAGCAGGTTATTGACCACGTTGGCCCCTTCCAGCAGGGCCGTTGACTCTGGAATGATGGTCTGCCAGTGTGTCGTGTCTGGTTGACGCAGGTCAATGGCTATGATTCTACCCTTGGGTGCCTGGGCATCAGTTCGGAAATAGAAGACCGGGCCGTCATTGTCCACAAAGCTGAACTCGTGATCGAATGTGGTGATCACGTCCACGGGCATGGCGTATTTTTGCTGCAGATCCTTGACCATCACACGATACTTCGGGTCCGTACCGACCCAGACGGTCAGGATCAGATAGTGACCATCGTCAGTGACCTCAAGTTGGTAGCCCCACTCTGGATGCTCGGGCTGATAGTACACGACCACGTCATCGTTCTGTTGCATCCCCAAGCGGTGATACATGACCTTCATGTTTTTGTTCAAGGATTGGAACTGGTCATTGGGATCGGGGTCGGGATACTTGGCGTAGAAGAAGCCTTTGGCCTCGGGGTCCCAGGTCACATCCGTGAACTTGAGATAAGACAGGGTGTCGGAAAGGTCCTTGCCACGTTTGATATCCCGCACCTTCCAGGTGCGCCAGTCGGACCCGGCCTCCTGAATGCCATACGCCACGTAGCGGCCATTATCGCTGAAGGACAGTCCACCCAAGGCGACAGTGCCATCGTCTGACCACTCATTGGGATTGATCAGGACACATTGTTCACTGTCCAGCGTCTCGGAGCCATAGTACACATAGTGGTTCTGAAGACCATCATTTTTGGCCACGTAATAGCGTCCGCCCACTTTAAAGGGCGTGCCAAATTTGGCATAGTCCCACAATTGTGTAAGGCGTTGCTTTATGGCCTCACGTTCGGGCAACTTTTCGAGATAGCCAAAGGTGACCTGGTTCTGCGACTTGACCCACAGGGCCACCGGATCAGATTCGCGCACGTCCTCTTCCAGCCATCGATAGGGATCAGCCACTTCGATTCCGTGATATTGATCCACGTGGTCTTCAGTCTTTGTCGTTGGATAGGTTAATCCCACTGCGCAGGCTCCATTAGGCAGTCCCATTAAAGCGACCATGGCACAATACAAAAACGACTTCATAGCAAGCACCTTCCCAAATCTTTTGTTAGGGACGAACCGTATTTATTGTGATGCCAGGCCAATCGTCCGTGCGGAAGGGGCTGGCAGGTAAGCCTTCTTTGTTTTTCAAGTTTGGCTCTGCCGTATTGGACCAGGCAAAACGTACTGCCACGGGATCTTTCACCAAATCAGAGGACACCATGATGCGGCTGCCCACGATCTCCGCCATGGCAGGATGAAACGTCTTATCCGCTCCGGCAATCATGAAATGGCTGGGTGGCTTGTTGTCGCTGGTGGTCAGGCCGGAACCCACGTGTGTGAACGAGATGGACATGGCATTGCCGTGTTTTTCATACCCGTGATAGAGGGGGCCGGAATAGACAATTCGTTTGCCGTAGATCGTGGCCAGGGCCCATAAACCCAGACGTTTGCCTACGTCCTGCTTGTTGGGGGGATGGATGTTGTTCACTGTGGCAATGTCCGTGGTCACGGCCATGCCGATGTTTTTAAGTGTGTTTAATGTCAAAACCTGTGCTTCCCATAGTTCTGGCAACGCGTCGCCACGATCACCGCCGTAGTTATACGGGGCCAATTGAACAAAGCCAAAGGGCATGTCTGGATTCTGAAAATCTCGACGCCAGTTTTGAATCATGAGGGGAAACAATTCGCGATACTGATAAGCACGTGCCACATTGGATTCGCCCTGGTACCAGATGGCGCCGCGAACACTCAGCGGTACCAGTGGGGCGATCATACCATCGTACAGGTTGGCCGGATGGTGAGGACTCATGCGAGGATCAGACTGTTTTCCCGGTTTCCTGGGTGCCTTTTTATTCTCGGCTTTGGCCTTGGCTGTGTCTTGTTCCCATTTTTTCAGTGCCTGCTCGTACTGCGTCTGAACTTTAACGGGATTGTAGGCTGTGCACATCTCATGCCACCGGTCGAGCACAGGCCCCGCAGCAGGGAGTTGTTTTAAATCACCCATGCTGGTCCATGCCTCGACGCGAGTGCCTCCCCAATTGGTGCTGATCAGTCCCACGGGGACATTCATTTCTTTATGCAGGATCCGGCCAAAGAAATAGCCTACCGTACTAAATGATTTGACCGACTCAGGTGAACAGGGAGCCCACTGGCCTTCAAAATCATCCTGGGGCATTTTGGCGGTTTTGCGAGGCACCGTGATCAACCGGATGTCTGGATAATCGGCTGCTGCCACTTCCGCTTCCTTATTTGTGACGTTGTTCTGAAACGACAATTGCATATTTGATTGGCCGGAACAAATCCACACCTCACCCATCACCACGTTTTTCAGTGCGAGGGTGTTATTACCGTTGATAGTCAGTGTCATGGGGTCGCCGCAGGCCTTCTCGCCCAGTGTAACCTGCCATTTGCCTACGCTGTTGGCAGTGGCTGTCTGGGTATCTTGTCCCAGTGTGACGGAGACCTCTTCTCCTGCATCTGCCCAGCCCCAAATGCGAATCGCTTGATTTCGCTGTAAAACCATGTGATCGCCGAAGATGGCAGGCAATCTGACGTCGGCCCAGGTGGTGCCGATTCCGGTGAGCAATAAAATGATCAATATTATCATCGTTCTGTAAGTACGCATCCTGAAGTCTCCTTTATCTTGTGAAGTGACAATTGTACAGTCATCAATTCAGAACATTCTAATACCTTCTCGTTCCATTGTAAAAGACTCTTTGGCAGGCTTTGTGGGAAAACTCAACTGAAGGCTCGGGCTGTTGCCAAACATCCTAATAGTACTGGACTTATACCAGTCGACCAACTTTCAGTTTGATGTGTCTTGTCCCATCTCTTCCTTCTTATACCAGCGTTCAATATCCTCCAGAGACAGTCCGGCGGTTTCTGGCATCCATTTCCAGACCATGCCTATTTGGGGGAGTAGGATATACGCAGTGCTCATGTTTTGATCTGTCGCGACTGAATCTTTGGTGCGATGTCGCATCCATGACGTTGGCCCTCTCTCTCTTTGAGGCCGAGGGTTTTGGGCGAGGGCCCAACCCAGGTGCTATTCTGGCCCTGGACTTGAATGGTGCCGGCCCTGGGATCCAGTGTGATGACACAAAAAAGGGCATCTCGATAGGGACAGGTATAGCTTATCCAGGGGTATTTTTTGTGGATGTCCTTGCTGTAGCTTTCGTGGCGATAGTCTCCGCCCATCCAGTAATAGGAGGCAGAATTCACGTGGAAGCAGGGGATTGTGCCTGCGTACGCCACGGTATCGAGATGAGTGTGACCGTTGATACAGAGGAGAATCTTGTCGGCGTGTTCTTTCAAAATGGCGTGGACTTCCTGACTGTTGTCAATGGCAGCGGGGCCGGCCAGCGGTTGATGGGAGGCCAGGACAAAGGGGCCGCTGTGTGTGCTTAGTTGGTTTTTGAGCCATTCCAACTGCTCGTGGTTGATGTGAGCCGGATACCCTTTTTGATTTTCCGTGCGTTCATTGCAATCCAGCACAATTATTCGAAGGCCGCCAACGTCGTAGGTGTAGTAGGGGGCAGGCATACCCCAGATGTCCAGGCATTGCTGCTTGGTGTGGCCATTATCTGTGTCGTGGTTGCCAATGACATGGAGTGCGTGTGGATGCGCTTGATTAAAGGGCGTGATCACGGCAGCGTTCTTTTTATGGGGGTAGGCAAAGTCGCCGAGCTGCATGATGGCGTCTGGCTTGACCGTGGTCATCGCCTTCAAAAAAGCATCCATCCTGGCAGGGCCGTCATGCATGATATCCTGGTGCAAATCAGTGATGCAGCCAATGCGGATCGTCTTTGACAATTGCGACAGACTGGCCAGGGCGCCTGGAGCCAGGGCCAGGGTGATGGCTGTGGCTCCGGCTCTTTTCAGGAAACTGCGACGTGAGTCTGAGACTGAGAGGTTTAAACGTTGTTGTTTCGGGTTCTCTGATCGAGTCATCGTACTATTCCTTTTATCAAGATGGCAAGACGCTGGCAGATAGCATCCTGGTTCATCATTTATTACCATGGATGTTTTTATGGTCAACAGCCTCTGAAAGAGAATGAAGACCCTTCACAATCTTACGGACGCGATTGGCAATGTATGCTGCTTGGCGTTTTTTTACGTTGTCACGAAAATGAACACCATCGACATAGACTTTCTTATCGCCCAGTGCCTCAACGGTTTCCAGCGTACAGGCATGCAGGTCAATGACGGGCACATTGTGTACTCTTGCTGCCTTTTTCACGATGTCATTGAACTGGATGATGGTGAGATTCTGTGTGGGCCTGAAAGACTGCTGATAGGGTGTGGTTGTCACCCAGATCAATTTCGTCTTTTTTTCTTTCGCATAGGCGATGAATTTTTTGACCCATTCATCGTAAGCCTCCAGTTTGTCTTTATGGGTGTTGATCATGTGCAGGCCAAAATTCACCAGTAAATAGTCCGGCTTAAACTGATTATTTGTGTAGGCCGTTTGCAGAACACCGTGAGCCAGGTGGGCATGTCCGTTGTTGCGAAGATTTACATTTGGCATGTCTTTGGCCAGTTCGCGTTGATAATACACATTCACCTGGTCGTGTAGTTCGGCCTCAAGGTAGGGCCAGTACCCCATGGAAATACTGTCACCACTGCTGTACAGGACCGGAAGTTTACTATCGGGTTCGGTGATTCCGAGCCTCTTCCTGGTCGCCGTGGTCAGATCTTCGCTTTCATTGACATCCATGATGTCTCCAATAAGCGTTCCATTCCAGGGCAGCATCAGAGATACAACATCATCGGCCCTTTGCACGTCCATGTTCCATGTGGCCGACGCATCGCCAAAGGGATAATGAAACTTGACCAGTGTCTTTGTCCCTGACTGGCCAATATAGCTCGTGATTCTTATTTGTCGCGTCTTATTGTTACGGCGAATAGCACCCACCCACAGCTTCTTGTCTTCTATTTGTTCATGGGCAATCATGCCATTCTCGGGATTGTCAGGGAAAATGTGAATAACGCTATCTTTT
>CAZBTJ010000025.1:0-32820 GCA_964494325.1 uncultured Pirellulales bacterium | reverse complement strand
TTAGCGGGTGTATCAGATGCCGCATAAACTGCGTCGACAATCTCAGCTGAGTCGGACTGTGTTAGCTCCTGTTTCTGGGCCACCGTGTTTCCAAGTGCCGAAATGCAGGCCGTATTGGTCGTTGTGCTTCCTTCCCTTGGCAGGGGGGAGGATTGATCCGAGAGGTTGATTTTGAATACATGATTTACACAGCGTGGGGCACCGTTGTAAATCCAGCCCGAGCCGACATAGAGGTAGGCTGGTTTCCCGTTCAGTTTGAGCACTTTCGGTCTTTCCGGCTTGGCACCGCCTCCGTAGACACGTTTCACCTGTTTGGCATCGTAACCGGGCAGGTAGTCCGGAAAGGTGCGCATGCCGAGTTGAATCCAGTCTTTCCGGAAGTTCATGCCGTCATCACTTACCCAGAGAGCCAGGCCTCCGGTGATACCAGTAACCAAACCGTGGTTGTCCGTGGTGAGTAGGCAGATTTTGTTGCTCCATTCGAATACTGAGGCATCCTCAATTACGACGTCCTCACTTGTGACCGGTTTAGGCTGGTGAATATACGGACCTTCCAGGCGATCGGCAATGGCCAAACCAAACACCGTGCGCCATTTGCCCTTAATGACCATCGCGGTCTTGTAATAGAGAAAGAACCGCTTACCCAGCTGAATAAGAGCCGGATTGACTACCTGTCTTCCCTCGGAAAAGTGACCCTGCTGGTCGTCAAGGATCTGACCGTTCGTTCCCATCTTCTTCCACGGGCCATAGGGTGATTTTGCCGTCATCATCCCAATACTCTGATTTAGGGGATGAGGTGGCTGGTGGAAGTCGCTGTTGGCGATGTAGACCAAAGCATACGTGTCTCCAAAACGTTTAATCTCCGGGTTATGTGGTGCAAAGGCATCCCATTCACCAGTTCGTCCGGTGCCCTTGACCACCATGCTGACAAACTGGAACGGTCCCTCAGGAGACTCTGCTTCGTAGTGCGCAATCTCGGAGGACTTGCGCCAAGCGGGATCCACATTTGCTTCCGGCCAGCGTGCGACGTAGAGATGTGTCTTGCCCTCATCATCAAGAACAGGTGCAGCGCCCCAGACGGTGTAGTCTTCTTCCTGAACAGCGACGTCCACAAACTGAATGCCTCGGCAGATATCCGAAATGGCTACCTTTATCTTCTTGCTGCCTTCATGCTTATCGTTTTGGTCTGCCTGAACAAGCGTGACGATCAAACAGACACATAAACACACCGCTATTCTTGTTGTTGATTTCAAAATACTAGTCATTTTATCACGACCCTATCAATTTGTTTAAGCTATTTACCAGGTTCTTTGTATGCCGAATTGGGTGATGGGATTGTCTCAACAGAGCGTGCATCTCTTTGATCTTGTGCATGCTTCTTATCTTTGCGTGTAGTCCAATTCGTATGGAGGATATACGTCATCGTTCTATTCCTTGTATGCCGGGTTGGGTGACGGCATCCTGGCGTCTACGTCTTGTCGCCATTGTTTTAGCAGGGTGTGCAACTCTTGGGCCTTACCGGGTTCTCTGTCCCTCAGATTTGTCTGCTCACCGATATCTTTGGCCAGGTTATAGAGCTCCAGGCGACCATCCTCATAAAACTCAATTAACTTGTAATCGCCCATGCGCATGGCACTGCTGGGTCGTCCCCCCAGGCCGCCGCTGTAATGGGGGTAATGCCAGTAGATGGCTTGACGCGCCACCGGCCCGGACTGACGCAGCAGCGGGGTCAATGATACGCCGTCTTTATGCTGCTGGGGTGTGAGCGGGACTTTGGCCATGTCGAGTATGGTGGGGTAGAAATCGGTGCTGATGACCGGGGTTTTGCATAGGGAGCCGGGTTGTGTGACATCGGGCCAACGTACGATCATGGGTTCCCGAATCCCCCCTTCATACAACCAGCCCTTGCCGCTGCGCAACGGGAGGTTTGATGTCGGCCATTCGCCATCGGTGGCCACGCCGCCGTTGTCCGACATGAAAAACACGACCGTGTTGTCTTCAAGATCCAACGTTTTCAATCCCTTGAGCACCTTGCCCACGGCCAGATCCATGGCCTCCACCATGCCCGCATACACGGCATGGTTCTGTACCTGGCGGACTTTTTTCTGACCTTCTTTGCCCCAGCTATTCACAGGTGCCGTTTTCTGTTTCTCCTGATACTTTTTTTGCAGGTCAGGTCTGGAGATGAGCGGACTGTGAACAGAGTAAAAAGAGAGGTAGGCCAGGAACGGCTTGCCTTGATGCGCTGCCATGAATTTCACCGTCTCTTCAGCCAGGCGGTCCGGCAGGTGTTCTCCGTCCGGGCCATCCGTCAGTCGTGGATTACCATAGGGGGAGAAATACTTCTTACCGCCGTATGGCCCACCGCGTGTCCAGCCGCCTTTGTTTATGTCAAACCCCTGTGTCTCCGGCCAGTATCCTTCATGGCCCAAATGCCATTTGCCCGCAAAAAATGTGGCGTATCCTGCGTCCTTCAAGGTTTCGGCCACTGTTTTTTCTTCCAGTGGCAAGACAGCCCGGTACTTCGCTGGGATCAGCTTTGTGTTGCGTTTGTACCCATTGGGTTGTGGTCCGCCAAACCACTCGGTCGTGTTGATGCGTGCCGGATACTTGCCGCTCATGATACTGGCTCGGGTGGGGCTGCAAACCGGTGCGGCCGCGTAGGCCTCCGCGAAACGCATGCCCGATCCTGCGAGCTTGTCGATATTGGGTGTTTCATAGAATGTACTGCCATAGCATCCGATGTCCGACCACCCCAGGTCATCGACCAGGATAAAGACAAAATTCACGGGTTGGTCGTTCTTCTTGTGTGGTTCGAAGATAAGAGTATCGCCCGGATGCGTCGATAACTGGGCCATGTTCTGGGCGTCCAATGTCAGGGATTGACGAGATGCCGTGTCGGAGCGAGTGACTGTAGCATTCTCCCATGGACTGACAATGCGTAAGGGGCCTCCAACTGTGGACTCTATTTCAATTTGCGAAATCTTACCGTCTTGCATGCTGGAGGATACGAGAAAACCACCCTGCGTGCGCAGTTGACGAAAACGGGCATTACGCTGTTTGGGCCAGGCCGGGAATACCCGGATCACGTCACCGACACTCTGGATGAGCAACTCGGACAACACCATGGTGGCGCCAAACTGTTCTGTGTAATGACCAAACGCATTGAAGTGGGCACCCAGCCGGTTGAGCGTGAGTGTACCATTGGGGCGTAGGCGGGCCTGGACCTCTTCGACAATCCAGTCGAGCGTTTCTGGCATGTCCAGACGAGCACGTGCCACACCAAGCATTACCATGGCGTTGTTGCCATTCCATTGAATGGATTTAAGGGTTCGTTTAAAGAGGGTACGCTGGGCAGCCGGGGATCGCCATGTCACCACGTCGCTCGGAAACACAGGTGTGGTTGGGACCGTGATGTTGTAGTTGATGGGCGGTGCGTTCTCCACATCCACGACGACAGGGGCTTCCGTTTGGGTGGTGGGATAGTCAGGCAGCAGGGCAAGCGCCTGTTTCCAACGTGTCACCCACGGAGTATCACGCTGTAGGGTTGTGGCTCCTTCGATGGCCGCATTTAGAATATATTGGGCCATGCTGATGTCGAAGGTACAGTTACGATTTCGCTCGAAGTTTGCGGTCCAGCCCCAATGCTCCGGAGAGACCGAGGGGGCGAGTACGACATGACCATCCCGCCGTTCACATTGATCCATAAAGTGGGCGTAGAAGATGGCCACATCCCGCACAGCCGGATAGGCGGTCTGTTCCAGGAAGTGACGGTTGGGTTGGTATTTGTAATGCCACCACAGGGGCTGGACTGTAAATCCTGACACACCCAATGTGAACCCCCAGACATGGTGGATGTACTGGCGTCCTACCGGGCTCTTGACCAAAGCAGGATCAGTGGGTTCGTAGGCGTACAACACATGGGGATAGAATGCACCCTCCATGGCGAAGATCGTACGGGCTAACCAATGGGCGCGCGTGGCGTAGTCACTGATCAGTCGGTCATACGGCTCGGCCAGTTCGGGATGATTGGCTGCGTAGCAGCCCCAGAAGGTTTGTTGAATGTTGTAGTTGGTGTGGTAGTCACCGTGCCAGGCGGGACTGCCCGTGGTCAGACTGCCAAAGAGGCCTGGGGACACCACACCGGGCTTGCTCACGCAACGCAGGAAGTACAATCCGCGATACCACGTTTTCTCTATCAGGTCATCGTCGACCTCCAGGCCGCTGGCAGACCAGAACCTTTTCCAGATGGCTTCATGCTCGGATACCAGTTTTCGGGTTTGTGTCTGCATGGTAATCCGTGCTGCCTGCACAGCCGCGTGCACGACGTTTTCTGCTTCCAGTGAGGTGACGATGGTGACAACCTTGCGTGGTCCTGCTTGGGCCAGGGCCACGGCGAACTCCATGCCGGGCCAGTCTGGATCTCCAGGGATTGTTTGATGCAGCCATTGTACGCCGTCTGTCTCGCCAGTCCTGGCATCCGGCGTATCAGCCGTACGGAATTGCTCCAGACGTGCATTCACGTCGGCCTCAATGAGGAAACTGTTTTGCTGTGCCAGGGCACGAATCGTGGCCTGCGTTGGGCCACCCGACACACCCTCGATCTGTGCCACAGCCCGGTGGATGTCCAGGCGTGCCGGTGTTGTGGGTGAAGATGCCGTGTTTAGGTCCACAGCGACGATGCCTTTGTTGCCTTCGAACTGTATGGTTTCAAACCGGTTTTCAGCCTGTTTGCCGTCGTCGGTCTGAGTATAGAGAATTATGCTGCCGGCCTGTTGCTTGGGGGGGAGCCGAAAGAGACATGTTTCTGTTTCGACTGGTGTGGTCTGCCATTTTGTGGCAAAGATCACCTGGCCGGAAGCGTCCATCACATCCACATAGTACTGGGCATTGGCTGAGCCGGAAAGGGTGACACGCAGAGTCGTGTAGTCGTCAGTCAAGAATTCAATGGGATCGAGCTTCCAGCCATTTGACACGCCGACCTGTCCCTCAATGCTCATGATCCCGATGTTGTCACTGGACTCCCAACTATTGTGGTCACCCTGGGCGCGGATACGCCGCCACAGGGGGCGTTTCGCATGTGTGCCCAGGATGAGTCGGGCACAGGCGCGGGGGCAGGGGTAGGGATTGGCGTGATAGCTGTCCGGACCTTTCCAATCCGAGCCCTCCGGAAGCACCATGCCCCGATTGGGCCACTTGCCATGGGCCAACTCTTTGATACGCTTTAACGTGGGCAGCGGTGGATCGAGCGTGGTATCCAGACGTGCATCCCATACGTCGTTTTTGGTCAACACCAGTTCCAGATTCCCCGAGTCTGAGTACACCAGGGCATTGATGTTTCCATTGCCAATGATCAAGGCATGCTCAAGAATACTGTCGAGCCGTTCCACGGACACTGCAGCCCTGTCAAGTGCCTGGACAAAGGGGATGGTTCGTGCGTCTGAGGCCATGCTTGATCCGACGACCAAAGCCATCACCAGTATCAGGCTCAGCATTGCTTGCTTACCCATTCGATTCTCCTTCTCGTTCTCTTTCTATCTAGTTCTTTGTATTAGAAAAATGGAGCACTTGCCCGGGTTTGGTGTTTAAGGTCACAAGTCCCTTGGGATCAAGGGCGGCTTTCTTACCGTTCACATAGAGGGTGTTCCAAGGGCTAAGGATCTGGAGCTGTTTGCCGACTGTACTTTCTATGGTGGCTGATGTCACTTGACCGTTTGAAAATTCTGCTGATACGACAAAACCGCCCTGGGCGCGAAGGCCGGTGAATGCGGCATCTTTGTCCTTTGGCCAACAGGGAAACAAACGGACCTTGTTTTGAACGCTCTGTAAAAGAAATTCGTTGATGAGACCTGTCACACCGATCATTTCCGGCATATACGTCCCATGCTGGTGACCTTGCCATATAAATAAACCATTGGGCAGCTCACGGGACACAAACCACTTTTTGGCATCAGTGACCGCTTCAAGCATGGAAAGACGTGCCTTGGCAATGTTGAACATGACATGAGAGTTGTTGCCATTAAAACGCGTATCTCTGATCGTACGTCTGAAAAGTTCTTTTTCAGCGTCCGGAGAAAACCAGGTCACCTGATCACAGGGAAACACGGGTGATGCCGGTACTGTGATGTTGTGCACAGGTACCTCCTTGTATTTGCAATCCTTCCAATCCACGATAATGGGGTTGCCCTTGTCGTTCATTGCAGTCGGATAGTCTCCCAACAGGGCCTTGTATTTGCGACATTCTGCGATCAGATCCTGATCTACCTGTAGTTCACCAGCGGCCTCAATCAAGGCATCGAATGTGTAGTGGACATATGCGATGTCAAACGGGCAATTGAAGATGCCCATGGGACCATGCTCCGGGCTATAGGAGGGCCCTAGAAGAATCTTGCCGTGGTCGTCTTTCTGGCATTTGTTCATGAAGGATACATAAAAGCGAGCCGCTTCACGTACAATGGGATAAATCTTTGTCTTGAGATACGCAGGGTTCGGGTCGCAGAGATGTTTCTGCCAGGCGTTTTGCACGGTCATGCCTGTTTCACCAAGGGTCAAGCCCCAGGGATTCATTGAGAGTTGACGTTTGTTTTTGCTCTGACAGTTCGCTGGATCAGGTTCATGTAAAAAGGCTGATATCGGGCAGAACATACCTTCACAGTCATAGGTTTCTTTGGCCAGAAAGCTGAATCTGGGAATCTGACTGAGCACATAGGAGATCCATGGATCTGCTAATTCCGAGTGGTTCGATGCGGGCAATGGCCAAAAGGCCTGCCAGGCATTGTAGTTAAAATGAAAATCTGCATGCCAGGGTGTATTATCCGTGGCCAGGGGGGGCATGAGTGCGACAGGGGCTGTACCAGGTTTACACACGGTTTGTGCAAAGTAAAGCTGTCTGTACCACCAGCGCTGAAGCACCTTGTCATCCAATCGCACACCACTGCGAGACCAATAGGCCTCCCAGGCCTGTTCATGTTGTGCAATGAGCGTTGTTTCTTGCTTGGCAATGGCTGCTTGAGCCAGGGCGATAGCACGCTTTAGCACGTCGCCGTGTTTTATGTCAAAAGAAGTCACCAGGGAAATCGCCTTTACATCACCCCTGGTGGCCAGGGCCAGCGCATAGTCCATGCCCTCGTAGTCCATATCGCCGGGCATGTTCATGAGCAACCAGGAGACACCGTTTGATGTGCCAAGCGCGGCGTCGGGGAGTGTTTTGGCTTTGACGGCTTCCAGCGTGACGGCATGGGGGCTGTTGATCAGCACCACATTTTGATCATGTAAAATGCGAATGGTTGTGTCTTGAGATGCAGGTGAATCCATCGACACAAAGGCCTTTTTGATATCAAGATGTGCAGTCACTGAGGCTGATATGGGGCCAAGACGAAGCGCTGCTGCACAGCGGGGTTGAGGGTAGACTTTTTTGTAGCTTGGTGGTGCGCCCTTGGAACCAGATACGAGGTGGGTGACCACATTGACCCGGGGCAACTCGCCATCTGCCGATGTATCAATCCGTGCATCCCATATGTCATTTTTTGTGATGCGCATGAACAGGCCATTGTCCTTCTCCCAGACAAGGCCATAGAGATCGCCATTGCCCAGGATCAAGCCCTCATGCTGACCATCCTGCATGCGGGTGAGTGTCACGCTGGCTTCTTCCAAAGCGGCTTCAAATGGAATTGATGCCTGAGCAAAGCTGCAGCAGCAGAGGAAGCTCAGGAGCGTGGCAGAGAATGTGATCAACTGGTTTCGGGATGTCATGATTGTCTCCTGCTGGACTAATGTTCCAGAGATGTTCTATAGAATTTGGGGCATACCACTTACTGAAATTTGTATATCACCGCGATGACTGCCAAACGAGCGTTTTCAGTCCACGTGAAAGACCTCTTCCATATCGGCCCACCACTCACCTTCGGCCCGGTCCGGCAGGGGAGTGTGACAGGGTTTGCAGGCATCCCACCATTTTTGCGTGGTCGGATCAGCAGCCATTTTGGCCATGTCCTGGTCAAAGTCCGTTCCGATATACTCAAAATAACTGAACAGATAATGCTTTCCATCAGGGAGCCGCCGCAGATAGATGGAATAGTTGCGAATGTTGCATGCATTGATCATGGCCAGCACATTGGGCCACACATCGGCATGTAGTTTATTGTATTGTTCAATCTTGTCGGCTTTGACTTCAATGACACTGCCATAGCGTTTCATGTGTTGTCTCCTAATTATTACACTCCATGGGGTGGATGTCCCTTTACATTGGGATCATAGGTTTCCAGTGCCGGTCGTTTGTGTTTTGGCACCAGTGGTGACCAATTGGTGAGTGGTCTAATGTTTGGCACTGGCACGTTTGTTCGCAAACGTAGCGTCACAATCTGCTGGGGTTGGATCTTGAAACTGTACTTGGGCCCACCGCCTAACGGCTGGGGATTTTCGCCCAGCATATTCGTCAGGGCTGCTGAGGTGTGCTCCAAGTTAATGGTGATTTGGGCCTCTCCAGCCTGCCCCAGGCATTCGACCAGACGCAACTCGATATCGGTCCCTTCACGTCGCATAGCCTGCACAATTACATTGTCGGATGTCTTGATCATCGACTGAATTTTACCCAAGGCGGTTTTACCCGCGACGATGGGTGGGGCATTGTATTCCCAGGCCATGTGTGGAATTCGTGCTTGGCTCCAGGCATTCTCAGTGGCGACCAGGGCGTATTGCAGATGATGTTTACCCTTACCGCTCAGCCAGGGATTGGGGTATCCCATGTATTTTTCGGTGGTGTTCAGTAAATAGACGACCGGTGTTTGATCATTGATTTCTCGTCCGGTCAGACCGCGGTCGAGTAAGGCGACGATGGGACCTTGGGACAAGGTGTAAGCTGACCAGCGGACGGCTGGTGTAATTCCCTGCATGAAACCACCCAGACGTTTAGTCGGTTCCGGCCAGGCCCCGTGCGAGAAGCCGTAAGGAATACCACGTCGGATTTCAGTGACCTTGTTGGCCAGGGGAAATTCAGCCACGACCACAGTTGGATCGGGAATATCCTCCAGATAGGTATCAAAGTCGATACGTGGGTGATGGTGATAGAAGGTGATTACACGCCGGGCCAGCTTGTCACCATAAAAGCGAGAACGAATGTCAACGAGCGTTGCCAATGGCCCGCTTGTGACAGTAAGGTCGGCCGAGTGCTGATTGGACGCGGCTTTGCGTTGACGCTGTGCGCGGTTGAGCATGTGGTTACCCGCGCCTACACGTTTTTTAGGAACTTCAGCGACCAGGACATTGGCCGGTCCACTCAAGATTTCGCAACCGGAAGGTTTGAGTTTCAGTGAAACAAGGTCGCCAGTATTTGGATCAATGACGGCAGAGTAGAACTCAGTGTTGACGGTACGCGGCAACTTCATCTTCCGCGATTTGGCAGCAGGGGCATGGGCTGTTTCGAAACTCGTCAGACCCATGGAGGGTTGCGTAATTTGACACAAAAACCGCTTGCCGGGGAGTTGCTGAGTGGTGACATCCTTGAGGGCCATGCCCTTATCAAGGGATAAAACAATAGGGTCGCTACGCGGCCAGTTAGCAGGATTAAACAGTGTCAATGCGTGGCCTTGTGTTTGAAGGTTGATCACTGCTTTCTGAGTAATCTGGTTACAGTGTTTATCTACCCAATTAAAACGATCCTGGGCATCCCACGATGTGGGATGTTCAAACACCATGCCTCCGGCAGCACCCCACAGGGTGTTCCGATCCATATTTAGCATCATCTGCAACCAGGCGTGATACAAGTCCTGGGCGGGATAAGAAAGATCGGTTTGCAAACTGGCAATTGTGGCTAGCATCTCTGTGGCTTGGAGCCTGTGTTCGCTGATACGATAGCGTTGCTTGACCTTCGGATTTTGAATCCAGAATGCCAGGTAGGAAAAATCCCAACCAGCACCCTGTGTGGGCAACGTAATGCTGCCAGACTGAATAAGCGGTAAAACTGCGTCCATGTATTCACTGAACGTAGCAAAACGCATAGGTAGATCCGGCGCAGCCTGCTTCCACTGTTCCACGAATTTATGAGGGTAGTGGGCGTAACGCGGCGCCATGCTGTAATCACCACTCCCGCCTAACACAAGAAAGGGTATTTCATCGGGTGTTTGCACTTTACTGATACGGGAGGCATGAGCGTGGTGTTGCCGCGTTCGTACTTGACTGATGAGTTTATCCAGCTCCGCTTTGGGTAAGGGTTTCTCCGTTCGAAAAACTGAGGTCCAGATATTGTAGTGGCCTGATGAAACCGTTGGAATACGCGTACCGTTGGGACTTTGGGCCCAGTAGATGGCACTGCCGGAAGGATTGTTCCGGCAGTGAACCAGTGTTTCCAAGCCGAGACCTGCCGCGATCTGAGGCATCTGCTCGTGCATACCGGTTGCATCGATCATCCAACAGTGACGCGGTTTCATGCCCAGCATGGCTTTTTGCCACCGTATTCCTTCCACACCTTGCTTGACTAATGCTTCACCGCCGGATAGGCAGATGGTCGGTTCCAGAAAGAACGCATTGACAGCTTCGATGCGACCTTCGTGCATACGTTGCTTTAGTTCGGCAAAACGCTCCGGCTGGAAGTTCAAGATTGCGATCATGTTGTTCACTTCTGACAAAACAAAGGCATAGGACGTATCCGATGTCACACGATCAAGATGATCAAGATAGCTGTTGGCGCAGTAGTTTCGTTCTTTGGAAAAATCAGTGAGCCACCCACAGGAGGCTGGATGAAAGTTAGGGACAACATAGACATGCTTGCTCAGGTCATCAGTTTTGTCTTTAGCTGCGTATATACGAATTGGGTTGATCGAACAGTAAAGCACTCCGAGAAATACGATTGCAACTGTCTTTTTGATCATCTTTATTCTCCACGGGATTTCAAATCAGTTTTTCATATTTGATGGAGGGCTAAACTCAAGCACTTGACCAGCCCTGGTCGCCATTCTCACAACGCCGCGATCATCTGGTATCCGCGGTTTACCGTTTTAGGTCACCATTACCAAGCACAAGCACCTCGCGACCGATGTCGGTGATTTTGGATTCAATCACCGTGGCTGCTTCTAGTGCATCCGGGAAGGGAATATTCGCTATTGGATCGGCTGCCCAACCCACATAACTCATCAGGCAGCCAAGGCATAAAACAAGCCATTTGATTCGAAATACCATTGCACACTTCATCCTTTTATATTTCCGTATCGAATTCGCCCAAGTTCAAAGGGTATTGCCCATATTTACGCACCAGCTTTACAATGTAGTCATAGGTCTTTCCTGAGACACTGCTGCTCACCGAATGGTCCGATTGAAAGATAAAGCCGCCGCCCTTGGCCGCATTTAGTTTTCGCAAGACTTCCTTGCGAATCAGGTCTTGATCACCGGTTTCCCAGACCTGCATGTTACTGTTGCCACAGAAGGCGATGTTGTGGCCAAACTGTTTACGCAATGTCACGGCATCCATGCTGGCCTTGGCTTCCAGGGGATTGTACGCATCGATGCCAATGTCAATATAGTCCTGGAATATTGAATTTACATTGCCGCAGCCATGATATATCACATGCAAACCATGCTCGTGACACAAGGCTGTCATGGCCTGCACCCAGGGTTTGAAATACCTGCGCCAGTAGGTTGGCGAAAAGAACAATCCGTTCTTGTAGGCCACATCGCCCCAAATGACCATGCCATCCAGAAGCCCCCCGGCGGCCTCAATCTCCGCTTTCATGCAATCCAGATAAAACTGGCCAATACGGTTGATGGCCTGCCCCATGCGTTCCGGATACAGTCCCATCCAGAGCATATTATTCTCCGGTCCTACAAGGCGAATCAAACATTCAGAACACTCGATCATGCTGCCGAATACCGGGAAATCCGGGCGCAATGACTTGACGGTTTTTATCCAGGCCGGAGAATTGCGTTCAAACCCGTCGCCCACACCGGCAATCTGGTTGTCCCCTGCTTCAAAATATCGTTGGCGGTCAAAGGGATCATCAAATTCGAACTGTTCCAACTTTTCCAGGGAATCAATATCCCAGCCAACAAATTCTGGCATGGGAAAATCAAATTTCTTGCGAAGGGTCGCGTGAAAGCCCGTTTTTACCACGACCTCAGAGTCATCTTCTTTTAGGGTCTCAAACGCCTGAATCGTGGGATCCATATTGGGCACAGTGACGATCCAGTCGAGGTCGTAGTGGTAATAGGGATTTGCGTCGTCAGGCAGGTTTAGCTCTTTTTTCCAGCGTTTGATGAAACTGCCCCAGAAAAAGTCACTGATGGGCACTCTATCCGGCTCTTGATGTGAGAGTGCCTTTGCCAAACGTTCCAGCTTTTTGTTGGCATTGTCAGATCGATGATTCTCCACGATTCCTTGCTCACTCATCTTGGTGGCTCCTTGAGTTGATAACTGAAGTTTTGCAAACTTCAAGTTTTCAGTTTTCAGTAGGTAGTTTTCAGCAGGAAAAACGTGTTTTTCTAAAAACTGAAAACCCAAAACTGTACACCACAGCGCTTTTTCAAAAGTCCTATTGATAAAATGCAATGATATATGATTATACAATCGCGTTGGTTAGACACAAGACAATATGTCTCGCTGTGGTTTACCTCTGCCATCTTCGGTGAATTGTGCCAATTCGTCGAAGTATTGTGTTTTTTATTATACGGAAAGACCCAAGTTGATTGTTATACATGTGAAAACTACGGTTATCAGGAAAATCCAGATACCCACATAGGCAAACCTATTTCAAAACAAGGAGAAAGACAGACATGAAAAAACAAGCACAAGCCAAATCACGCATGGGCAAGAAATCCAGTTTACTTATTGCCATGATTCTTTTCCTACTATGCACAGGTCAGGTGTGGGCTCAGTCAAGCCTGGGGAACCTTGTCAAGGAAGGCGGCGATGAATGGATGATGGGGACTTGGTCGGCCTGGGTCGATGGTGAGACTGTGACTCTGACCTATAAATATGAATTGGAAAAGAACATGATCAGCATCGCGCTGAAGACGTCGGAATTTCAATACAAGGGCATCATCATATTTAATGCGGCTGACGGTGAAGTGGTGCAGGTTGCTGCAGATACCCTTGGCAATTCAGTCAAAGGCACCTGGACCGGGGAGTACGGGACGGCTGTCTTGAGGCAAACCACCTCAAATAGCTACGGAGATAAGGAAGTCACTGAGTTTACTCACTCTCAGAAAGACCGCAATACCATGCAGATTGACATCAGGAACATCAGCAACAGCGGTTGGTCAGATATGTATCCGAGCATAACTCTGGAGTTGAAACGCCAGAAGAAATAGTTAAATACGGATAATTCGCAGTAAAAAATCAGGTTGGAAAATGAGTGTCCAACCTGATTTTTCTTTTTTTAACTGGAGTTTTGCAAACTTCAAGTTTTCAGTTTACAGCATGAAAAACGCGTTTTACTAAAAACTGAAACCAAAAACTGTACACCACAGGGCTTTTTACAAAAGTCCTGTTATTTAAGTCTCGATGTCAGGCCATTCTGCTTATAATATTGGGGTCCAGATTAAAGCCGCAAATAATAAAGAGGGCTTGCACATGGCTTCGAAATTCATCTTTGTTTTAAGTCTAATTGTTCTCACAACAGCCTTTGGCAATCCAATGGATGCGCGTGAGAAACCACGTGTTGTCGTCTCCACGGACATTGGTGGGAGTGACCCTGACGATTTCCAGTCCATGGTACATTACCTTGTCTATGCCGATGTCTTTGATACTGAGGGTCTGATC
The DNA here is from genome assembly GCA_964494325.1 of uncultured Pirellulales bacterium. Taxonomy (GTDB): domain Bacteria; phylum Planctomycetota; class Phycisphaerae; order Sedimentisphaerales; family Anaerobacaceae; genus JAIPFM01. The sequence continues at coordinate 19,073 of CAZBTJ010000025.1, read as the reverse complement.
AGCTCTCCACCACAGGCCGGTCGGGCGCGGGACATTCTGACCTGTATTGCTGCCTACGAAAATGATTACACCTATCTGCATACATGGTCCAGCGAGTATCCTGCACCTGATGCCCTGCGCAAGATCGTCCGTCAGGGTGCGATAGACCCGCAGTCGGATGAAAAGCCGGGTAAGGCCATCAGCGAGGGTGCGCAACGGATCATTGAGCGGGGCAGAGTTGATGATCCACGTCCTCTCTATGTGCTTGTCTGGGGTTCCATCACGGATGTGGCGCAGGCTGTACACAAAGATCCCGGCATCAAGGCCAAATTACGAGTCTATTCAATCGGGTCCTGGAACACTCGAAATGATCCCAAGGCAAGGGATTACCTCTTTAATAATCATCCTGATCTATGGTGGATTGAGAACGATACAACATTTCGGGGGATGTACATGGGAGGTCTTCAGACAGGTAACCTGGGCAACAGACCTTTTATCAAGGTGCATGTCAAGGGCCACGGTGATCTGGGCACACTCTTGAATCAGAAGAAAGCCGACATCAAGATGGGCGACACGCCCAGTGTCCTCTACCTTTTACATGGCCCCCCCAATACGCCAGAGGCACCTCATTGGGGTGGGGCTTTTGTAAGGCCTGAACCGGAAACACGTCCCACCTATTGGCATGACAATCCAGACAAGCGTTGGAGTGACCATCAGAAGAACGGCGCAAAAACCGTGAATCAGTGGCGCAAAGAATATCTGATGGATTGGAAAACGCGAATGGACCGCGCCATGTCCAAGAAAGTATTCAGTGCTCAGTAAGCAGCGTACTAAACACTAAACACCAAACACTAAACACTCAAAACCGCATACTGTTCTACACATTCAATTCTACTTTGTGATTCAGGGCTTTTCTATGTCTGCGACGGATGGGGGCAACCTGTTCTTTGATGAACTCATTGACTTGTTCCGGGCAGCGTCCTATGTAGAGTTTGGGATCGAGTACGGCCTTGAGGTCAATACCGGCGAAGTCTGGATCAGCACTGAGGCGTTCGATCAGATCATTGGATTTGCCGAGTTGCTTGACCTGGGCAGCCGCTTCGTGGGAGTGCTGACGAATCTTTTCGTGAAGGTCCTGGCGGCTGCCGCCGGCCTTGACGCCTGCCATGAGTATATTTTCAGTGGCCATGAAGGGCAGCTCTGCCTGGACGTGGGACGCAATGACTCTCGGGTACACGACCAAACCGTCCAGTACATTGATCAGAATTTCCAGGATACCGTCTATGGCCAGGAAGGCTTCCGGGATGACGATGCGTTTGTTGGCCGAGTCATCCAGTGTGCGTTCAAACCACTGTTCTGATGCGGTCATCATGGGGCTGGATGTCAGGCTGAGTACAAACCGACTCAGGGCCGTGATGCGTTCGCATCGCATGGGATTGCGTTTGTAGGCCATGGCAGATGAGCCAATCTGATCCTTGCCAAAGGGCTCTTCCATTTCCTTGAGATTGGCCAGGAGACGGACATCATTGGCGAGTTTGTGGGCTGATTGGGCCACACAGGCCAGCGTGTTAACGATCATAGCGTCGATCTTACGTTGATATGTCTGGCCTGTTACGGCACAGCGTTCTTTGAATCCGAAGGCCTTGGCCAGCGTTTCATCCAGTTGCATGACCTTTTTATGGTTGCCATCGAACAGATCCAGGAATGAGGCCTGTGTGCCAGTGGTGCCCTTAACGCCCCTAAAGGGCAGGGTCGAGATGCGGTGCTCGAGTTCCTGGAGGTCCATGACAAACTCATAACACCAAAGTGTGCCGCGCTTGCCCACGGTGGTCAGCTGAGCAGGTTGATAGTGGGTGAAGCCCAGGGTAACCATGGACTTATACTGTCTGGAGAATTTGCCCAGTAGGTCGATCACGCTCGCCACCTTGCTGGTGACGAGCTGCATGGCCTCTTTCATAATGATCAGATCTGCATTGTCGCCCACAAAGCAACTGGTGGCGCCGAGGTGGATGATAGACGCTGCTTTTGGCGCCACGTCACCGAAGGCATAGATATGGGCCATGACGTCGTGGCGAAATTTCTTTTCGTATTTGGCGGCTTTGGTGAAATTGATGTTGTCCAGATTTTTGGCCATCTGGTCGATTTGGGTCTGTTTGATGTCCAGACCAAGTTTCTTCTCGGCTTTGGCCAGTTCGAGCCAGAGTCGACGCCATGTGCTGTGTTTCTTTTGTGCACCCAATAGTTCGGACATGGCCCTGGATGCGTTGCGTTCAACCAGGGGGCTGGTATACAGGATTTTGTCTGTTGCCATGATATCTCCTAGGCGGGATCGATTTTGGCCAATCGCGCGGCGAGCAGGTCTTCAATATGTTGAAAGTGAAACGTACCATCATAAAAGAACTGGGGCAGGGATCAACTTATTTCTAAGTGCTGCGTTATAGAAACCTAATTTGCAGCAGAATCAGGAAGGAGAGAGGGGGTTGGCTCCGCAGGGACAGGTGTTTTTCGTCGCATTTTTTCAAAGGCTGCTCTGAACAAGCCGCTCAAAGCAAAGCCGCATGCGAACAGGGCCAAGCTGATCTCTGTGTATACGATCAGAGCCCATATGGGCAGCAAAAGTTTGATGAGATAGCTGATTGGTTTTTTGCCCTTCAGGTAATAGTTGGGAATGTGCGGGTACTTGATACGGGTGACCATGAGCACGCCAGCACCCAGCGTTACCAGGGGCAGAATAATGGGAATGATTGCGGTGGGACCTGTTTTTTCGTATAGCTCATATACCAGGGTCAGACTGCACACCAGGCCTGCAGCGGCCGGGCTTGGTAATCCTGTAAAGGTTGAATGGTCCTCTGAGTGGGTTTTCTCATTTTCCACGTTAAATCGTGCCAGACGGATGGCAGTGCAGCACACAAACACCAGGGCGCAGAGCCAGAGGCCACGCAAAATCAGGTGCTGACTTACCAGAGTTGTCTCGGCTAACAGACCTGTGATAAGATTGAGCATGATAAAGGCAGGTGCCACACCAAAACTGACGATGTCGCACAGACTGTCGAGCTGACCTCCAAATGAAGAGGTACTTTGGCTGAGGCGAGCGAGATGACCGTCCATCATGTCAGCAATCATCCCGATGAACACGAGATAGCAGGCAATAACCATGTGATTGTCGAACCGTCCAATAGGTGTGCCGCCGGCGGCAAATACAATCGCGCCAAAGCCACAGACGCCGTTGAGTGTCGTGACCAGAGAGGGCAAGATGGCAATGGTCTTGACCGGACGCCTTTTGACCCGATTAAGAAACTGTTTTCTTCTATGTCTGTACCTGGAATTTGCCATCATCGGTACCTTGCCACGACAGTTAAACCTGCCTTGACAATATCGCCCTTTTTAACACAGCACTTGAGGTCATCTTGAACAGGTACAAACAGCTCGGTTCGAGATCCAAATTTGATCATACCGAATTTCTCCCCCTGAGCAAAGGTCTGGCCTGCTTGAACAGGGCACACAATGCGCCTCGCAATGGCACCACTGATTTGACGTACCATGAGCTTGGCCTTGGGAGTTTGTGTTCGTGTAAAAAATACAGCATTGGACTCATTAATCCGGCTTGATTCAGGGTTTAACGCGTTCTTGAAGGCGCCTGGCTTGTACTGGGTGTTCTCAATCCTGGCTTCGCATGGCATCCGATTGATGTGAACATTAAAAATACTCAGAAAAATGCCAACTCTAAGGACCTGACCGTCAAAATCGGGGTGATCTTCCAGAAGGTCGGTATCTGTTACTTTGCCATCGGCCGGAGACACCAGAATGGAGTTGCCCTGAGGGCAATCACGCTGTGGATCACGAAAAAAGGACAGAGCCCACAGCAGCACCAGAGCAATCAAGACTTCTGTGAGAATCAATCCCCAAGTGGGCATGGTGCTGTGACCAAGCAGTGGGGCTCCTATCAGGGCGAGGGTTAGAAATCCTGGGTATATTGCGACTTGTGGTAAACCGAATTTGGTTAAAGAGATCTTCATGGGTTACTTTCTGTGACTCCAGTTCAAATGATTTAAAAGATCGCGGTTCGCAGATCACGGATCACAGAGTGGTGTTTCAGAGCCGCCTTGGCTTTTTGGCGATCTGTCAACTGTGATCTGCGATCCAAATACATCCGAACAGCTACTCTGTCAGGCCAAACAACAGACGTCACTATTGTAGGACAATCTCTCTGGCAATCAATAAAAAAGGCCGATTGGTTACAATCGGCCGAAAGGAGGGTGTCAAAGCAAGAGGTTGAAGAAGAGTCTAAGGCCCGTTTTGGCCACCCATTCATGTTTATTCACTTGTTTCATTAATAGTGACTCAAAGACACGGTCGGTGTTACTGAAAAAAAGAGCAAAAATAAATAAACTTCCTCGGTACAACGTTCATGAAAAGCTCACCATATTGCCGTAATTACCAATATGCAGAGTTTCTTTCGAATCATCGCGTTTTTTATTACGTTTGGAGTGGGTGCTGGCACATTGACACTGTCTGTTCTGTGTAAGGATTTGGAGCAGTTTTATTTTAATAAGCAACTTGTGGCCCAGGAGAATCGACAACTGGCTTCTTTGCGGGAAAAGGTGCAAGTTTATGATGCCTTGCTTGTGAATCTAAGAACTGATCCCGATCTTGTCCATAGGATTGCGCCGGCCGTATTGGGTATACGGACTGATGACCCCAACACAGCCTATCCTCTGACAGGCGTAAAGGAACTGCAAGCAGCCAGGCAGATTGTGCAGGAAGACAAGAATGCGGTGATCCCGGTGATGCCAGCATGGTTGATTCGGTGCTGTGAAGAGAAACGTCAAGATGCGTTGTTTTTGGCAGGGGGTGTGCTGGTATTAATTGCCTTTTCCTGTTTTGGCCTGGTCAAGGCCCAGGCCAAAGAGGCCTAGCGCAACTCACTGGGGTATTGAAAAAAGCCGCATACTCTATTTGAGTCTGCGGCTTGGAAAGCTTACACTATTGCCGAGAAATCTAGGCTTCGATCTTGTCGACGGTGACCTGAAGGTGTTTTTGGCGATGACCAATGCGTCGCTGACTATTCTTGCGGCGACGGAAGTGCGTCGGATAAAGCTTAACGCCCTTGACTACACCTTCTTGTGCGGTTGTCTTAAAGGACGCGATAACCTTGGCACCTTCAAGATAGGGAGTTCCGACCTTGACTTCTTCACCATCGCTCACCATCAGGACTTTGCCCAGCTCAATGCTTGTAGCATCAGCATCGACATTGGTTAATTCAATGTTCACGCAGTCACCTTGGGCAACTTTGTATTGTTTTCCACCTTGTTCAATTACTGCATACATTCTTATACGCCTCTTAGTTTTTTACTCGTAAAAATAGATAGACGGGATATAATAGCGATTTCTCAACTCCGTGTAAAGAGGGTTCTTGCAAAAAAATCAGCAAGTATATGTATTGAAACCAGTTGGAGAAGACTTATGCTGGGAGGTAAACGCATGGAACTGGCCATGATTCAGGATGAACTAATGCCCATTGAGGCTGTGCCACATTCATATATGGATCGGGCTATGTACTATGGAGATGGGGTATATGAGGTCATACGGAGTTACAAAGGCAGAATATTTGCCTTGGAAGACCATCTTGCCCGTTTTGAAAACAGTCTTGAGGCTGTGGACATAAGCGGTGTTGGCATCGCGGCTGTCAAGCATCGTGTGCTCACGGCGTTTGACCGCGCAGCTATTGAAAATGCCAAAATCTATTTTCATGTGACCCGTGGATCTGGCCCCAGAAATCCGGTGGAAACGGCAGGTTTGGTACCCAATTTTTATCTTACAATCACAGAATTGGAAGACGCAACTCAGGAGAAGGTTCAGGGATTGTGTGTTAAAACCTGTCCTGATCTTCGATGGAAACGCTGTGATATTAAATCCCTGAATCTGTTGCCCAACATCCTGGCTAAGCGAGAAGCAGTCAAGCAGGGGTGTGATGAGGCCATTTTTGTGGATGACCAGGGTTTTATCACCGAAGGATCGGCCTCCGCTTTTTTCGGGATCTGCAAGGATTCGTCTGCGGAGGGGCATTGGCCGGGCATTTGTCTGAGGACTTCGGCCCTAGATGTCAACATTCTGCCTTCGGTCACAAGAAAATACGTTCTGAAATGTGCTCAACTCATTGGATTAATTGTCACAGAGCATTCTGTGACTGTGGCAGAGGCTACAGAGGCTGAAGAACTTTTTATTGCCGTCACAACGCGGGATATAGTGCCCATTATACAGTTTGACGGATTTTCCATCAGCCACGGAAAGCCAGGCCAGGTTACCCAGGCCCTTATGCGGGCCTTCGAACAATGCATTGAGGAAGATATATCGCCATAGGCCAGCATGGGGTGGATTTGGTCTGGATTTGAATCTGATTCTGTTACAAACCACTAGAACTGGTTGTTGAGGTATTCCGGCTTACCATCATCGCTGTCGTATTGGACGGTGTCGCTGGATGTTTCCGTGAATTTAAAGCGTTCAACATGTTCGGCCTGTTTGGTGTGGCTGTTAACGCGAACAATGATGCCATTTATTTGCACATCGCCAGTTGCGATCTCAAATGGAACAGGCATTTGTGTTCTAAAAGCTTTTAATACAGCTTCCTTTTTTCTGCCCAGCACAGAGTCGTGGGATCCGGTCATGCCAAGATCTGAGATATAAGCGGTGCCTTTTGGGAGAACGCGTTCATCCGCAGTGGCCACGTGCGTATGTGTGCCAAAACAGCAACTTACTCGTCCATCCAGATGATACCCCATGGCAATCTTCTCACTTGAGGCCTCTGCATGGAAGTCAACAATCAAAAGATCGACCTGATGTTTGAGTTTTGACACGAGTCTATCAGCGGCTGCATAGGGGCAATCAGCCGGTTTCATAAAGAGTCGCCCCACCAGCGAAATCACGCCAACAGTCACGCCTTTTTGCGTTTCATAGATGGCATAGCCACGTCCAGCTGCGTGTTCAGAAAAATTAGCAGGGGCCACAATATTCTGCTTCTGCTCTAAGACTTCGATAATGCCCCGTTTTTTGTAAGCGTGGTCCCCCAGGGTGATGACGTGGACGCCATATTTCAGCATTTTCTCGTAAATTTGTGGGGTAAGCCCTGATCCGCCAGCTGCATTCTCAGCATTGACGATCACACAGTTGACGTCGTGTTCCTTGACAATGCTGTGCAGGTTATCAGCAATGATTCGACGACCGGGCCGTCCGACCACATCGCCGATGCAGAGTATGTTTAATTTCAAAATAAGATCCTGTATTAAGCCATGCTACTTGGCATATTCGATGCAACGCAACTCGCGAAGCAGGGTAACCTGGATTTCACCGGGATACGTCATTTCTTGTTCAACCTTGTTGGCAATGTCACGAGCCACCTTCAAAGCAGCATCATCATTGATTTCATTGGCATTGACAATCACGCGGACTTCACGACCTGCCTGGATCGCAAAGCAGTTTTCAACACCGTTGAAACTGTTGGCAATCTCTTCCAGTTGTTCCAGGCGCTTGATATAACGTTCCAGTGTTTCGCGTCGAGCGCCCGGACGCGATGCGCTGATGGCGTCTGCCGCTGCCACAAGTGGCGTGTATGGATTATCAGGCAGGATATCCCCATGGTGAGCTGAAACAGCATTGATGACGATTGACGATTCATTAAAGCGTTTTAGGAAGTTGGCTCCGATGGTGGGGTGGTTTCCTTCCACATCGTGGTCAATGGCCTTGCCAATGTCGTGTAAGAGGCCAGCTCTTCGAGCCATGGCACTGTCAAGGCCCAGTTCGTCGGCCATGACCTGACTGAGAAAGGCGACTTCAATGCTGTGACGGAGGACGTTCTGACCATAACTGGTTCTGTAGTGCAGTGCTCCCAGAAGCGGCAGGATTTTATTGTTCAAGCCGCGAACGTTCACTTCAACAGCTGCATCCTTGCCGATTTGCAAGACCTTGTTGTTCACATCCGTGGTGGTCTGAGCCACCAATTCTTCAATCCGAGAGGGATGGATTCGACCGTCCTGAATCAATCGTTCCATGGACAAGCGAGCCACCTCACGCCTGACAGGATTGAAGCCACTGACCACAATCACGCCTGGTGTGTCATCCACAATGACATCCACACCAGTGGCCTTTTCGAAGGCACGAATATTACGACCTTCTCGGCCAATGATCCGGCCTTTCATATCGTCATTCGGGATTTCTACGGAAGAGATCGTCATTTCGCTCGTCTGCTCGGCAGCATAGCGTTGAATGGCTGTGGTGATGATCTCGCGGCTTTTCTCATCGGCAATTTCTGAAGCATGCTCCTGTTTTTGGCGAATGATCGTGGACATTTCATGTTCACATTCTTCTTCCAGATTCGTCAGCAAGAGTTGTTTGGCCTCATCGATATTCATGGCAGTGATTTTGAGCAACTGGTTTTTCTGTTGTGCAATCACATTGTTCAGCTCTTTTTCTTTGAGATCCACATTTCGAAGGCGTCTTTGGAGGTCTTTATCTTTCTCCTTGACGGCCTTTTCACCTTTTAGAAGGGATTCTGTCTCGCGTTCCAGGAGATCCTCACGCTTGGCCAGTCTCATTTCCGTTTCACGTAGCTCTGTTCTGATTTGATTGGCTTCTGCTGAGAATTGCTCCTTCTTTTTGATGGTTTGCTCGGCAGCATCCACGCGAGCGGATTTAATGATGTTTTCAGCTTCCTTTTTCGCACCGTCGAGTTGTCTTTGAAGGTCCTCCTTGAATGTTTTGGCTTTGGTCTTAGAGAGTATCTGCGCAAACACAGTTGTCAGAATTATACCCAGAACAAAGCAAATAAGCGAATAAACGCCCGTTAGCCAAACTGTTACTGCTAGTAGAGTATTCATTGTTTGAACCTTTCCCTCATGATTCAGATTACTTTGACACTGTCAAATGTATAGGGATAGATTGCGGAGCAGTGTAGTGCCGTTTTGGGAAAGAAACGATCACGCGGAGACGGAAGAAAAAGGTTTTAAACGAACAGAGACCAGACACTCACCCCCAGGAAATACCTTAAAATACTGCTTTATCAGGTCAAAAACTAAGGTTTTTCTTGATTTCATATACACTTAGCGGGTTCAGATCCAAACGCTGAAAAAATTATAAAACCGTTTCCGTTTCGCATTTATCTCACTTTTGTGCTTCAGACTAAACATTACACCAATCCAAAGCGTAAAAGTGTCTTTGTAATTTAAACGACCATCTTGACGAGTCTTTTTGCTCACCTAATATTCTGCTGCCTTGTTGTGTGCCAAAAGAACAACTTTATAACAGCACAACAGTCCACAATCATAACAATTTACAAAAATATCAAGCTTAAACTCTATTGTATAGACTTGGAATGGTCAAGCGGAAAACGGAAATTTGGCTCTGGTTCGATTTGGCATTAAAGCTTTTTAGCAGAGTCGGATGGTTGAAAGGTGAAGAGGACAAACATGTTTGTATTTTGGGTCCACCGTTCACGGATCACGGTTGGTTGCATGAATACAGCCCATTTCTAGCGACTTTGTACGTTGCACTATGCTGATAATCTTGCCTTAACATGGCCCCGACGATCTGTCTGGCTCATTAAGGATTGACCTATTCGTGTTTATTTGCGATTATAGCCGCTTATCCCTACTTGTTGGGGAGTGTTTACTGGCTTCGAATTAGGAGTGTATGGTGCCTGACCAAGCGCCCATAAATATTGGAGATGCTGCTCTGATCGAGCAGTGTCAGAGGGGTGATACCTCTGCCATGGAGAGGCTGATTCTGAAATATCAGAGCCGGTTGTATAATGTCATATTAAGAATTTGCTCAAATCCTGATGATGCGGCGGAACTTACCCAGGAAACGTTTGTCAAAGTAATAGAGAATATTGGCAATTTTCAAGGAAAGAGTAGTTTTTATACTTGGGCTTTTCGAATCGCTGTGAATTTGACAATCAATTATTGCAGACGCAGTTCAAGATTAGGACTGAAATCGTTGGATTTCGATGAATCTGGTGATCAGGCGACAGGGGCCCTTAGAGAGTATTTGAGGAACGATAAATCTCCGGATCCCGCCAGTATTGCTCAAAATCGTGAACTTTGCAATTTGGTTGTACAGTCTATTGCGAAGCTGGATGATGACCATCGAACCATTTTGGTGCTTCGCGATATCGAAGGTATGAGTTATTCGCAGATCGCTCAGGTTCTGGAATTGGAACTGGGGACTGTGAGAAGTCGAATCAGTCGAGCCAGAAGTAAATTCAAAGACATTTTGGAGACCATTATTGAATGAAGGCAGAACAACCTGACATGAATGAAATGCTTAATGCGTACATGGATGGTGAACTTGCAACACGTCAAACTGTTGAGTTTAAGCGGTTGTTGGAGAATTCGTCTGAGTTGGCGGGAGAATTAAGGGCATTGGAAGGCGTTAGAAATCTGGTACATCATTTGCCTCGTGAAGAGTCACCGGTTGAACTGTTTCAGCAGGTCCGCTCCATGCTTGAACGAAAGGCTTTGTTTGGCGAGGGAGACGAGGAAGGCCGGAGCAACAAACATTTAGGCACCATATTATATCAGAAGATTCGGGCAGTGGCTGCAATTTTGGCCCTGGGTTCCGTATTGGGATGGCTGGTGTATTCTATTGTCGCACCTGTTGATTCTGGCACGTCTGGCCTCTTCGCGGGTAGTGATGTGTCGCTTGTGGCACCCATTCAGGGGCCAATGCGCGGAAAACTTGAGTTGGTTTGTGTGGCGATGACTTCGGTAGACAACTTTCTAATGCGTTCTATACAGTTTAATGACCTTTCCTCCTGTGTCCAGAAAGAAGAACTGGTGGATCGGAGATTATATCATGTGAGCTGCCACAGAGAGGATATGAAGCATTTGTTGTCTGATCTAAATAGTGTGTGGCATCAGTTCGAAAAAACTGCTTTTTATGTCAATACGGATAAGCTGGGTGAAATGATTCGAATCAACGATGCATCCGTTAGTCAGGTCGCCAACCTGATCAATGAGCAGGACGCTCAAAAACGTGTTGAACATGCCAGGCTTGAATCTGTGAGAAACAGCATGGCCACTTCGTTGGATTTGGATCGCGGGATGGCATCGTCGGAAGATGACGCAACCCCTTCAAGTATGCCGCCGCGTCCTATGCTGACCTCGGGTGAGCCCAATAGAACATTAGCGAATAAATCGCCTGACCCTGCTGATCGGGTGGAATTAACAATTGTGCTTAGGCAGAGTTCTATGTAGGGCTTTTTTAAGGGAGTGTTTGGGCATGGCAAAAATAGACCAAGCTTGCCTCGTGATTGTAGATGTTCAAGGGAAACTGGCTCAGGTGATGCACGAAAAGGAGGCTTTGTTTGAGCAGGTAGCAATTCTTGTAAAAGCATTTTCTGAGCTGAATCGCCCGATTTTGTGGTGTCAGCAAGTCCCCGAAGCCCTGGGACCTACGGTTGAGCCTATCCAATCCCTGCTTTCGGGCCTCCAACCCATCAATAAGGCTTGTTTTAGCGCGTGGAAATGTGCGGATTTTCGATCCCAATTCGAGAATTCAGATTGTTCGCAAGTTGTATTGTGTGGTATTGAAAGTCATATTTGTATTTATCAGACAGCGAGAGATCTACTGGTCAATAAGTTTCAAGTAGAGGTTGTGGCAGATGCTGTTTCTTCCAGGACGCTCGAAAACAAAGCCGTGGGGCTTGAACGAATCAGGGAACACGGTGGTCAGATCACATCCGTAGAAATGGTACTCTTTGATTTGTTGGAGACGGCTGAGCATTCGGCGTTTCGAGCTTTGGCCAAGCTGATTAAATAAGACCTTCTCTTCTTCGAAATACCACAAAAAGCTTAATCCAAAGCCATTGGGGCTGTTTGTTTTTGAGTTAATGGCCCTCTTCCTCGTTTAACTTGCATTCGAACTCATTTCCCAGTACTCTAAATATCGATTATTTTATTCTTTCTGAATGATCTATAGTTATGGCAGGAGGCCATGTGGAAAAACAACGATTATTGGGTCGAACTTCAGGATTTGACGATTAATGCAGTGTTCAGAGAATGAGACAAAACAACTTGGGGGATCTGTGGTTCTTGCAGAGACGCAAATTCGGGTAAGAAGGGCCACACAGATATTTCATGAATATGGCGGTGATATTCGAAAAATAATCTGTTTTAAGGTGAAAGACGAAAGTTTGGTCGAGGATTTGTATCAGGATCTTTTTCTTTCCCTTGTGAGTGCCAATTTGCCTCCGAAGATCAAAAACATGAAACGATTTTTGTACCACGCAATAACCAATGATGTTATCTCTATGGCTCGCCGAACCAGACGGCGACATGAACTGATGAAGTTGTATGCTCAGGATTCTCGTGCGATTGAGTTGGCGGATGAGGGCCCTGGCGAACGAATGATTCAGAATGAACGCGAGGAAGAGGTATTTCAGCAGCTTGAAGAGCATTTATGTCCCAGCGAGTATCAGGCTGTATTGTGGCGGTTTCAGAGAGATGGTAATAACCAGGAAGCCGCCAGAGAATTTGGCGTGAAGGAACGATCATTTATTCACTATTTGTGTACTGGGTTGAAAAAACTGCGGAAAGTGGACTGGAGTGAGGAGGTTGCTTCAAGATGATTTGGAGAGCTTTTCAAAACGAATGCGACAATGCGAGACCTTACTATTATGACTTCCTGGATGGACAGTGCAAAACACAGATCCCTGGGACTGTTCAAGCACATGTCAGTCAGTGCCGCTATTGTCGTGAGGAAATACGTTGTCTGAATCAAATTATGAGTTCTGATGTTTCGTTAGATTCACATGAATTATCTCATGTTTCCAGGCTCAATGAGTTGCTGGAAACGCATTTCAAATATGCCGAAAGACCTGTCACCTGTGCCCTTGTAAAGGGATTCCTGCCGGGCATGGCATCGCAGGACCTTAAGATCACCGTCCCAACCCCAATTACCGTGCATGTTGAGGAGTGTTCCACATGTAGAAAAGACTTGTTAAGGCTACAGTCTATGAATCTTTCTGATGACCAGCTTCAACGTTTAACGGATTGTCTGGAGAAAGGACCTGACACGAACGTCCAAAGGGGCGACCATCTCAATGATGACCAGGTGTCTTTGTTCGCATGCGTTGACTACGCCAGTTTCAGTGATTCATGCCTTGAGCATGTGTGCCAATGTATCTCCTGCCGTGAACGCATATTGGCCTTTCGAGAAACGGTTGCTTGTCAGCCCATGCCCGATACCTGTGGCTGCCATGATGTTTCCAGCAAAGACCTGTTTAATCTGGCATTGCCTCTTGGATTTAATCCTTTGACTGATGAGTGCTCCAAAGTCCACGAAACCACGGTTCAGCATGTTTGTCACTGTGAGACCTGCTTGAGACATCTTGGTCTGCTGGATCAGATGCTGATCAGTTTTCTCAACCCTGATGACAGTGGTGTTGTGACAAACTTTCGTTTGAATCTGGAAGAGACACGGGCCAGAACCGATGACGGGTATGCAGGGTATCCCATTCAAGTGGACGTTCAAAAAGCCATTCGGCCGAGCGATTCAAAAACGAGCCTGAAGACAAAGGCCACGGCAGCGCGAGTGGGTTCTAACCTAGGTTGGATGAAAATGGTCGCAGTGGTCGTTGTGCTTCTGGGCGTGACCATTTTCTCCATGCTTCCAAAGGCGGGTGCCGGTTTTCTGGATCATGTCTATAAATCAACCACCAATGCGTCTGTGGTGCATATTAAGGTTTTAAGTGGCGATGGCTCAACCCTTTTAAAAGAGCATTGGGTATTTCCTCCAGATAGAGCTGTTACGATTCAAGGCGAGACAAGGATTGTGTGTGATGCCAAGGCCGGGTTGATTATTACCACGGATGTCACAGGCAATGAGGACCCGGAGGTATTAGTGGGTGACCGAAAAAAAACGTTGGAGCGGCAAGTTCGAGGTCTGTTTAATGTGTGGCCACCAGGCATGAGTCAATCTGCCACCTTGACCTCAGAAGACCAGGGTGGTCTTGATGTGTATGATCTCAGGTGGTCTCACGGAAAACGCACTTTCTCTTGGACTGGTCATGTGGACCATGCTACGCAGCGGGTACGAAAAGTTGATCGGTCTGAGGGCGATCCGCCTATCGGGCTAACGTACGATGTTCGTTATCCCACGGCAGAACAGGGTGAGGCGTTTCTTAGGCAGAACCAGATTGAATTTAACGAGTCGTTCTAAGATTGAATAAGTTGAGTCTTATATAGCCCCTGATATTGCACACAGGTCTTGAGTAGTTGATCATGTGTGCCTTGAGCCATAATCACATCACACCCTTGTCTAGTACCACGATTTTATCTGCTGCCACCACAGTGCTGAATCGGTGGGCAATGATGATTGTCGTTCGATTGGCCATGAGTTTTTCTATGGCACTATGAATCTTTGCCTCGCTCTCAGCATCGACCTGGCTTGTGGCTTCGTCGAAAACAAGAATGGCCGGGTTTTTCAAAATCGAACGGGCTATGACAATACGTTGAAATTGGCCACCGCTCAGGCCGGTCCCTTGTTCGCCAATGAGTGTGTCGTAGCCGTTGGGTAGTGCCTGAATAAACTCATGGGCAAAGGCTTGTTTGGCTGCTTCGACAATGCCACCATTGAATTGAGGGGTTCGCGAATTGCTTTGCCCAACATGATTTTGAGTGCATGAGCCATGTCTGACGTGTCTTTCACAATGCGGCTCATTGTGTTGCTGGGGCGTTCATTGGTGAAATACCCCAATGGCATGTTTAACACATGTGAAAACACATCTTTACGCAAATTTGTCACAGTGATTTGAACAATCTTCTCGGCAATATAGGCCTGGAAGTACTTGGCAACGCACCGCAAGAAAATCACAACCATCATGAGTTTGATGATTAGTATGATTGCCTTCATTTTGTTTTCAGGCGAATTCTCTCGGGGTAGCTTCGCAATGAGTTTTTGTGCTTTGGCCAGAATAGAGTTTTCAATTTTCCATTGTGTACGCTTTTTAAAACTCTCATAAATGCCTTCATAGGGCCTTTTAACTCCAATTATTCTGAGTCCTGTATCCAGTCTTCTGCTGGGCTTTTGCAAGAGTCCAGTTAAAAGTGAGAACACGCACCATTCTAAATAAATCCCTAAAGAGGGTTCTCATTTTCAGCTTGAGCACCCTAATAGAGAAGCGATAGTCGGTCAAGATTAAACGAGGCTTGACCGGTGCAAGGCCTTTTGCTACTGTGGCATGTTTTCAATAAAGGAGTCGCCATGAAAATAGATACTATAGTTCTAGGTGCTTACCAAACAAACAGTTATGTGTTGTCTTCTGGTGATACGGCCAATGAATGTGTGGTGGTGGATACCGGATTAACAGCAAGCGACTTGACGGTTTTTTTGCAGAAGGGGCAGTTAACGCCCAGAGCGCTAATTCTAACGCACGGACATGCCGATCACATTGGGGGTGTACCAGAATTGCGATCTGTTTGGCCCGATTTGCCGATATATGCCCATCAGTTGGAAGTCCCCGTTCTTTCAGATCCCACGTTGAATCTCTCCATGATGACAGGGGAGCCATTGATTCTGGATTGTGGCATTCACCCTGTGGTCCAGGATCAGGCAATTGATGAGGCAGGGATTCAACTCAAGGTATTGCATACGCCGGGGCACACACAGGGCGGTATGAGTCTGTACAGTGAAACGCAGGGGGTGGTCTTTGCAGGGGATACATTGTTCGCAGAATCTGTTGGCCGTACCGATTTTCCAGGAGGCAGTCAGGCGATATTAATCCAGAGTATCCAAAGCCAGCTCTTTATTCTACCTGACGAGACAAAGGTGTATCCTGGTCATGGTTCACCCACAACCATTGGACATGAAAAACAATTCAATCCTTACGCAGGCTCCTAAGATCAGGGTTTAACCGATTTGATCTGAAACAGGTTCGGATTGTTGAGTTCTGGTTTTGTCTTTCACGGGGATATCAATAATATCAATGGTTGTCTCTTTGGCCCGCTTCTTACCACAGCGACTCCGAAGATTGTCCATGACATTCATGAAATTGATGTATGAATCATAAGGTGAATCATAGGGGTTAAAGTACTTGTGTACGTCACCGTCTGCGAAGTATTTGGTACACATGTAGTAGAAGTGGTCGGATGTTTGGAGTTTTCGCCAGTCATTCAAAAGCACTGGATCGTTGAGGTCCCTGATCTGTTTTTCCACGCGATACGTTTCATGCAGGGCGTTGGATTGCATGGCATTTCCAAGCCAGGCAGAAAGATCACGTTCTGTGTCTGCCCAACTGATCAAGTGGGGGATATCCACAGTGTCCATGGCAGGATAGTCTGCAATCACTTCGCTCGGCGTTTTAAAACTGTTGTCTGGATGCTGCAAGATCTGTTCCGGCAAGTGTTTAAGGAAATCAAAAATGCCGGTGTCGGCCCATTGGTGTTCACCGAACGTTTCATAGTCCATGAATAGGTTAATGACATTGCCCATGCCATTGGCATCATTGACCCAGTGAGAAAACGTTTCTGCAGTCAGAGGCCATTGGTTCCAGTCCCTGTTTGAGAACCGAAATGCAATGTCATCGCTGAGTGAATAGTTCTTAAGCAGTAGTTTGAGGGTGTCACAGCCTTGAGGACGATACACAAAATTAGGACTACGATACCCCAGGACGTGATCAGCGCCTTCTGTCACAATACCGTCGAAGCGCCCCGTTGACTCAATGAGGGCTGCGAGATCGTTGTTGTAGATCAATTCGGTGTTCCGGAAGATTCTCGGTGTTTGATCAAAGAAGTATTCGACGGCTTGCGTATGTTTGTTGACTTGCTCAAGAAACTCTTCTCTTGAATACAAAAAGCTGAGGCTGTGGTAGTAGGTTTCTCCCAAGAACTCAACACATCCCGTCCTTGCCAACGCATCAAATGTACTCATGACCTCTGGACAGTAGGCTTCAAATTGCTCAAGCAGGGTGCCTGTAATGCTATAGGCGATCTTGAAACGACCCTCCTGCTGGCGTACCAAGTCCAATAACAAACGGTTGGCTGGCAAGTAGCATTTCTGAGCCACCTTTTTGCAGATTGAGGCATTTTTGTGATCGTCAAAATAGTCGTGGCCATTGTCAAAAACGGTGTAGTGCCTCAATCTCATGGGTTGATGGACTTGAAAGTAGAAGCAGACTGAAGGCATTTGAGTTTATCCAAAACTAAAGAAACATCTAACGTCGCAATCCGTGCGGGGTGAAGCTTTAGCAGACCGCCATCAGCACATCCTCGTAGATTGAAGCACATTTTTGTGCGCTGTCTTTCCATTGCAGCTTTCTGACTTCAAAGTTGCCATGGTTTCTCAGCGTCAATTGAAGCGGGGGATACTTGAGAACCGCTACAATTTTGTTTGCAATTTCGTCCACATCCCAAAAATCCACTTTCAAGGCGTGGTTAAGGACTTCTGAAACACCGCTTTGTTTGCTAATGATTACAGGGACATCGTGATTCATAGCTTCCAGCGGCGCAATACCAAAAGGTTCAGACACAGAAGGCATGACATATACGTCAGCCATCTGATAAATCTGGCGAACTTCGTCACCCCGCAAGAAGCCTGTGAACAAGACTTTGTTTCCAATGCCCAATTCAGCGGCCATGTTAATCGTTCGGTTCATCATGTCACCAGACCCTGCCACCACAAATTTGACATTGTCCATCACATTGATGACTTTTTGGGCTGCCCTAAGGAAGTATTCAGGCCCTTTTTGCATAGTGATGCGACCCAAGAAAAGAACGATCTTTTCGTCATTTTCAATGCCTGTATTCATCAAGGACCAGGCGCCATTGGATTCAACGCCATTATGTACGACCTCCACTTTATCACCAGGAATGCCATACCGGCTTATGACGATGTTCCGTGTGTAGTGACTCACTGCGATAATCTTATCGGCCTGTTCCATGCCAGCGCGTTCGATGTCATAAATCATTTGATTGACATGTTCACCGCTTCGATCAAATTCTGTGGAGTGCACATGTACGACCAGTGGTTTCCCCGTGACCGCGGCAGCAGCCATGCCAGCGGGGTAGGTCATCCAGTCATGCGCATGGATAAGATCAAACGATTCGTCCAATGCAAGCGAGGCCGCGACCGCTGCATATCGATGCACCTCACTGTACATGTCCTGTCCGTAGTGCACGCCATTGCATGCTTGACCGGAGGTCGACTGTGGTAGGTCCAATCGCTCACGAATCAATTCGCTCTGTTCCTCTGTTTGTTGGTACTGTTCTGGTAAGGAATAGGGTTGGAGCGTGGACGCAATCGAATGGAACATGACATTGGTGAGTTCTTTGATGGAATAAGAACTTGTCATTCTTTTGCTTGAGTTGGGTGTTAGAAGCTTGACGTGAGAGGTGTATTCTCCACTGACCACTTTGGGCAGCACGAACGACACTCTTATGCCAAGTGAATCCATGGCCCGTGTCAAACCGTAACAGGCCGTACCCAAGCCTCCACTGATAAAAGGAGGGAATTCCCAACCGAGCATAAAGACTTTTAACGAACTGTTGTCAAGATCTGTACTCATAGCTTAGTACTCAAATAGGATACGAATGTATTCAAAATGTCTCGGATATCTTAACTACTTATCGGGCGATTGCCTATAAATTGTTCAATAAAATATCAAAAAATCCCGGTTTCGGTGTTGATAATCATGATGGTTTTCGGGCTAAAATATGCATAAGGCTATGCAAATCCTGATTAAGATTATGGCATTCTTTACAGGTAAAAAAAGACGAATAGATGTAAAAAGCCGCTCCATGAACACATGCACGGAGCGGCTTTTGGGGATACGATAATAACCGCTGTCATGCAGCGTACTAGTCTGAAGCTTGAGGTTAAAGATCTTGCACCTTTACCGTGCTTCGACGATTCGCTGTTGCTCGCTTAATGGCTGAGTCCAGCGTAGCATAAAGATTTTCACTGATTGCTTCCAGCGCTTCTGATGAAGTCATCATATCTTGACTTTTGATATAAGCTTTAATCTTGCTAGCGACAATCAATGACTCTCTTGTGTTTTCTGCCATTACATAATCCTCCATGAGTTAATAGAGATTCCAATAATACTT
>CAZBTJ010000024.1:0-50706 GCA_964494325.1 uncultured Pirellulales bacterium | reverse complement strand
AAGTTCGTTGGAACAACGAATATCTGTGTTCATCTGTGAAATCTGTGGCAAAAAAAATTGTAGCTCTCAGCTTTCTTTGAACCACTTCGTGGGCCAGTTGAATAGATGCCTCAATCCTTCGGCATGACAGGTCACATTGTTTGGTTGGGATTGGTTAATTCGCATAATTCGTTAAATTTGCGGTTACAGGTAGTTTTTCGTTATTAGTTTTTCGTTGTTAGTTTTAAATCCGTGACATCCGCGAAATCTGTGGCAAGAAATAGGTTGTTTGTTGCTCGTTTCTGGTTGTTAGTTTGTGGAGCCACTGCGTGGGCTGATTTGATAGATCTCTCGGTGCCTCGAGATGACAGGTCACTTTATCACATTGTTTGGCTGGGATTGGTTAATTCGCATAATTCGCTTAATTCGTGGTTACAAGCAGTTATTCGGTTTTCGTGATTGTTGCTGATTTCTTTGTGTTCTTTTCGGTGACATCCCAAATTGAATATCCCATGGGGGAGTGTGCGTGTATGGTGTAACGCGTGAAGGGCGAAAGCGCTCACGCCATTGCCACTGCTTTCTTACTTCAGACTTCCGGCCTCCGGTTGTGGGTTGCTTTTAACGCGTTCGGGCGATATAAGATATTAATTGAAGTTTTGCAAACTTCAATTTTTCAGTTTTCAGTAGGTAGTTTACAGCATAAAAAACGCGTTTTACTAAAAACTGAAAACGAAAAACTGTATACCACAGGGCTTTTTGCAAAAGTCCTGATATCAAGCTGGAAATCGTATCGTGGAACTAAGTGAAATGAAAGACACCAGAATGAACACACATAGAGTAAATACTTTAATTGGGATTGTGCTTGCCTGCCTGCTTTTTATGCTTTCAAGCTGTACCGTAGTGCCTGAGCCGGTAATGTCTGAGACGGTTTCGCTAATACCCCAGCCTCAGCAACTGGTTCAAAAGCCAGGGCGGTTTTGCGCTGGACCAAAGACCAAGATCCTCTGCACAGATGACACGCTTCTGCACACGGCACAGCTGCTGGCAAAATATCTTCACGTTCCAGAAAAAAACGTCACGAGTGATTCTAAAGGGCGTGCTGACTTGATTTTGGAAATAAATAAGACAGAGGACAAGGGCCTGGGCCAGGAAGGGTACGAGCTTTCCATTACTAACAAAAAGATACAAATCAGCGCCAACACAAGTGCCGGTATCTTCTACGCTGTGCAGACCGTGCGTCAGTTGCTGCCTGCCAGCAGTGAAACGGACGGAAGTTCCGAACCAAGCTATGCATTGCCTTGTGTCCAGATCCGGGACGTGCCCAGATATAGCTGGCGAGGATTTATGCTGGACGAGTCACGGCATTTTTTCGGCAAAGCCCAGGTCAAGAAAACACTGGATATCATGGCGTTTTATAAATTGAATCGGTTCCACTGGCATTTAACGGATACACCGGGGTGGAGGCTGGAGATCAAAACCTATCCGAAACTGACCAGTCTTGGCAGTCAAGGAGACTGGACCAGCCCAGACAACAAAGGTGGTTTTTATTCTCAAAATGAGATCAAGGAGGTTTTGGCGTATGCCGGCCAACGTCACATTGTGGTGGTTCCGGAAATTGACATGCCCGGCCACGCCACGGCTGCCAACCGCGCGTATCCCGAGTATTCAGGCGGAGGCACTGAAAAGCATCCTGATTTCACTTTCAATCCCGGCAAGGAGGCAACCTATGATTACTTGACAGATATTCTTAGAGAAACCGCTGACCTCTTCCCAAGTCCGTGGATTCATTTTGGCGGTGACGAAGTCAGCTTTGCCATCAAGACCTGGAAAGACGACAGGCATGTCCAGGCCTTGATGAAACAAGAATCGTTGGAGACTCTGCATGAGGTTGAAACCTATTTTAACCGCAGAATGGCGAAGGTTATCGAAAACTTGGGACGAACCACCCTGGGTTGGGATGAAGTTGTGGATGCAGGGCTCAAACCAGAGAACACATTGGTCATGTGGTGGCGTCACAACAAGCCAGAACAGCTCACCAAGGCCATTGAACAGGGGTTTGACATTGTCCTGTGCCCACGCATACCGTGTTATTTTGACTTTATTCAGCATGAGACGCACAAATATGGCAGGACCTGGAAGGGATTTTGCGATCTCAAAGGTGTTTACGACTATCCGGAGAAGCCTGAATCCTTACGTCCCCAAAGCCAGTCGCAGATCCTGGGCATTCAGGCCAACCTCTGGACCGAACGTGTGCACAATGTAGAACGTTTTGACTATATGACCTATCCAAGGTTGTCCGCCCTGGCAGAGGCGGCCTGGACCCGCGTTGAAAACAAGTCGTATGAGAGTTATACTACGCGCCTGAAGAGTCACCTGCAGCGGTACGATGTCTGGCAGATTGGCTATTTCAATCCATTTGCACCCGCATCAACGCCGGAACCCATATGGCCCGAACAAAAGAAGATACAGTAAGGCCGTGTACATCCAATAAACTTCTCAGTTGTTATATTGGATTCCAGGTAAGATGAGACAAGAACACATTCTACCTTAATAGATTCATGGCATGGTCCGACGGTTTAACGCCCCGCTTGAACTTTTTGAAGCCAAAGGGCAATGGATTGAAATTCCCCACGAGGTCGACTTTGGTTCTTGCTGGAATCTGATCTTCCAATCCCACGCACCAGTACACAGCATTCACGAGCATACGACGAAACCCTTCACTTTCCAAATCCGTGGCCGCACCCATGGTCGTCATAAAAATCCGACCGACGCGATTCTTGCTGCCGTGATAGGTTCGTGTCCAAGCCATCGGCATCATGGGATCATTCTTCGCCCCGTCCACAGGGTCATCATTGGGGTTCATCCCCTTCAGCACCTGCCCCAATGCCAACACCCGGTTTTCTTCTGAAAAGGGCATGGCCACTGAATACACATCCGTAGGACCCCAAATATTATCGCATGCGCGCACGATTGGGTGGCCCTTGGCCTCAGGTACAATCACCCCGCGCGTACTCTCTCGCCCATGCTGGCCATGATGGCTCTTCCAGGTTTGCCCGAGAATATGTTGACCAAAACCGCCCTTCCAGATGTCGCCAGTACAACTAAAACGCGCATAGGTCTTGCTGGTGAGTCGAAAGGCCACGACTGCCGCGCGCATGCCAATGACCGGCTTACCTGCATCGATAAATTCTGCCACATATTTCATCTGCTCGTCAGGGAGATCGCGAAAACGCGTGGCGATAATCATCAAGTCAGCCGTTCTAAGGGCCTGCAATCCTGGAATGTTCTTGGTGTTGTCCGGATCAATCGTACCGTCTTGTGGATTGATCGCAAACAGCACCGTACATTTGAATCCGTGATGTTTGGTGAGGATTTTTCCCAACTGGGGCAATCCCTCTTCGGAACGGTATTCTTCATCCCCAGAAACAAGGACGACATGTTTACCCGTCCCAGGCCCGTCAGATCCTTCATAAACCACCCACGGTATCTCTGCATGAACAAGGCTAATGCCCCCTATCAACCCCACGATTAAACTAAACAACCATCTATTCACGGTCTATCCTCCCAAATTCACGTGCTTAACCCAACGCATTCTTTGGATCAGTGCAAATAATGCGTATTTCCCTGCTCAAAGGGACCTTGAACCATTATCTTTCATCTATAAAGCCAAGCCTGTCAAGTCAAAATTCTGGCTTGACTGATTCAATGCTCTGCTGCCGAGCGTGGGAACTGGACACAGACCCTCTAATAAGGTCACCTGTGATCCATCTTGACAGAGACGAAAGCTTCTTGGTAACATAGGTAGTTAAATTCCAATGCCACGGAATTCACCCGCTGGCAACGGCACTATTCATGTGGAGATAGCTATGAAATTCAGTTCGCTTAGACCTTTACCTATGTTGCTCGCTGGCACATTGACCTGCTTTTTTCTTTTCTTGGTACAGGTCGAGGGCAGGCCAACAGAAAGCCAAGCGCCTGCTGAGCAGAGCGATTCGGGGCATCGGGATTCTACTTCCCCCAGAAAATTGAGCCCCGCAGACTATGGTCAGTGGGAATCCCTGGGTAGAGGAACACGTTTGGCCAATGATGGACGATGGCTGGCTTGCCCCATTCGCCGAGTCAATGGGAAAAATGAAATTCGTTTGCACATGTTGGCTACGGATGCCCAGGAAGTTTTTGAGAATGCCTCTAATCCTGCTTTTTCGGCGGATTCTCAGTGGCTCGCCTTCTCTATTGGCCGGTCTCCTGATGAACGGGAAAAACTGGAAAAGGAAAAGAAGCCCATTCAATATAAGCTGGGGCTGCACAGTTTGGTGGATGGCAACACTGTGGAATTTGAGAAGATTCAGTCTTTTTCTTTCAGTGAAGATGGAAAATTCCTGGTCATGCAGTTGTATCCTCTGAAGGGACGAAAAAGTAAGGGAAAAGACATCATGGTTCGAGATCTTAACAAGGGTCTCAATACTGGTTTTGGAAATATCGCCTCTGCTAGATGGAACGATGAAGTGAGCCTCCTGGCGATGGTCGTTGACGCCGAAGATCAAGCTGGCAATGGCGTTCAACTCTATGACCCTCAAAAGAGAAAGCTCGTGACCCTGGATTCAGATCAGGCCGACTATAAATCAGTCACCTGGAGAAAGGATGCCGACGATCTAGCAGTCTTCAAGGAAACGCAATATGAGGAGGACGAGGATACGACGCGCCAGGTTTTGACCTGGCGTCGATTGAATCACAAGAAGTCCTCGCGGAAGGTGTTTGATCACCTGGCTCGCGACGGCTTTCCCCCGGAATTCCGCGTGGTGGATTTTGAGGGTTTGAAATGGTCCGATGATGGCAAGCGCGTCTTCTTCGGCATCCAGGCATGGAAAGTCAAACCCAAGAAGCTAAACGAAAAAGAAGCCGAGGAAGACCCCGAGCCAGAATCCCAAGAGGCAGAAGAGCCCGAGCCCGAAGTCGACGGTTCAACAGAGGAAGCTCCACCGGAAAAGTCCACGGCGGAGACTGAGTCGGACCCTGAGAGTGACTCCGAGGCCGAGCCGGGTTCAAACTCCTCGCGGGATAAGGAAACGGAGAGCATTGCAGAAGAAGACTCAGGAGACGAGGCTGAGGCCAAGCATGAGAAGAAGAACGCCAAGAAAAAGGATAAGCCAAAATCTTTAAGAGAGAGCTTGAAGGATCCGGCCGGTGTTGAAGTCTGGCATGCGAAGGACATCGAAATCATCCCGCTTCAAAAGAAGACGGAAAGCCGAGATCGCAAAAAGAACTTTCTGGCTGCCTGGATTATTCCCGAAAACCGTTTTGTGCAGCTGGGGAATGAAGTCACGGAAGAAGTGGCTCTACTCGAAGCGCAGAAATTGGCGCTGGGCACGGACAATACGCCCTATGAGACTGAAAAACGCTTTGGTCCCACGCTCGTTGATGGGTATATCATCAACACCGTTTCCGGCAAGAGATGGAAGGCGTTTGAAAAGACAAAATACCATTTCAGTTCCAGTCCGGGTGGTCGTTACATCCCTTACCTTCTGGCGAATCATTTCTGGCTCTATGATACAAAACTCAAAGAGGCCGCCAATATAACTGAAGACGTCGACACGTCATTCATCAATAAGGAGCGAAATACCCTGACCGACCAGTCCGCGCCGTATGGCATTGGCGGTTGGTCTAAAGATGGAAAACAGTTTTTTCTGTACGATCGTTTCGATATTTGGCGTTTTGCGACAGATGGATCCAAGGTGGAATGCCTGACCCAAGGCGCCACAGATGAAATCCGATATCGCCGGGTAATCTTTGATCCTGATGAAGACAGGTTCATTGATCTTGGCAAACCCTTGTATTTGTCTATGTATGGTGAAAAAACGAAAAAAAGCGGATATGCCAAAATGGAATGGGGAGAATTGCCAGAGAACCTAGTGTGGAAGGATAAAAACATCGGTTCCCTGGTCAAGGCGAAAGAAGCCGATGTGTATGCGTATCAGGAAGGGGACTTTGATGATTCGCCGGACGCCTTTGTAGGAAATCTTGATCACCGGAAGATGAGACAGGTTTCCAAGACCAACCCGTTCCAATCCGAATTCTTCTGGGGCCACTCCGAGTTGGTGGACTATACCAATGACCATGGAAAGGCGCTTCAAGGCGCCTTGTTCTACCCGGCCAACTATCAACCGGGGAAACAGTATCCCATGATTGTCTATATCTATGAAACCCGCTCCCAAACCGTTCATTCTTATTATACGCCCTCAGAACGGAGTCCCTACAATACTGCGGTTTTCTCGGCGGAGGGCTATTTCGTCTTTCAACCGGATATTGTTTACCGGGCACAAAACCCAGGTCTTTCTGCCAAAGAATGTGTCATTCCCGCGGTTAAACGCGTTTTGCAGACTGGCATGGTGGATCCGAAGCGCATTGGCTTGGTGGGGCATTCCTGGGGCGGCTACCAAACCGCCTTCTTGTCGACACAAACGGATCTCTTTGCCGCTTTGGTGGCTGGCGCCCCTCTGACGAACATGATGAGTATGTCCATGAGCATCTACTGGAATAGTGGGCAGACCGATGCCTGGATCTTTCACGAAAGCCAGGGCAGGATGGACCGGCCGTTTTGGAAGGATGTGGATACCTACATGGCCAACTCCGCCATTTTCAACATTGAAAACTTGAACAAGCCTCTTCTGGTGGCCTTTGGGGATGAAGACGGTGCCGTGGATTGGCAGCAGGGGATTGAAATGTACAATGCCGCCCGGCTGGCTCAAAAACCAATGGTCATGCTGGTTTACCCGGGAGAGAACCATGGACTGGCCAAGAAGCCGAACCAGGTCGATTACCACTATCGGATTCTGGAATGGTTTGGCCATTACCTCAAGGGAGAAGAGGCGCCCCCATGGATTTTGGAGGGGCAGACCTACCTGGATCGCCAAAAGGAGGTCAAAGCCTTTAAGAAGAAAAAAAAGCCTGCAGAAGATAAACAGAAATAGAATGAATGCCTACCCGAAGGGATGCATCTTTTGCAGAGGGCGCAACCCGATTCGTGTTCAGATTCCGGTTACCGACCCCTTCAGAACCAATGCACCCCGAATCTGAATCTGCGACCGGATTTTAACCAGTTTTCCCATTGATTTGCCTTTCTATGCAGGAGTATAATCACACTCAAGATCAAATCATCAAAACGCCTGTCAGTTAAAGAGGAAGAAACTATGAATCTCGAAAAACTGGTCAAGGACATTCAGAGCAACGATCCGGAGACACGCACAGCGGCCTGGCAGCAGGCTGGCCCCATTGGCGCACCCGCTGTCAAACCTCTGGCAAGACTTTACGTCGACAAGGACATGGAGGTCAGGCGTGCGGCCAAACGGGGGCTGGAGAAAATCGTACGCACAGTGGGTATGCCTGGCGTTCAACAGGCCAAATCGGCTGTCATCCGAGCATTGCTCGGTCTGCTCAGTAACAGTCAACCGATCGCCCTTTGCCGGGATATACTTTGGCTGCTCTCGGAGATCGCTGGTACCGAATCAGTCGAAGCGATCGCAGCATTGCTGAAGCATGAGACCCTGCGTGAAGATGCATGCAGGGTGCTGGAACGCATCCCGGGGAAGACATCACTCGCTGCGATCCGCCATGCCTTGAGGACTGTACCCGAGGATTTCCGACTCAATGTCGCCCAGTCCCTGCGTGCTCGCGGTGAGGCCGTGGACGCAAAAAAATACCCGTGCCAAAAACTCGTTCCCACGAAATGATCCCGCAAAGAACGGAGATGCCCGATGAACTCGAACCCTATGATCAAACGCCGTGATTTCCTGGCAGGCGCAACCGCCACATTTGCCATGCCTTACATCATCCCTTCGAGAGTCCTGGCCTCAGCCGGTCGACCCGGTGCCAATGAACGGATCACACTCGGTTTTATCGGTGTCGGCGGCATGGGCGGCGGACACCTCGGCCGGGGATTGAAGTTTCGAGAACTGGGACAAACCGAAGTCTTGGCCGTCAGTGACGTTGATTCCAACCGATTGGGTAGCGCGGTAAAGAAATGTGCGGATGCCGGCGCCCAGGTAAAAGCGTATGCAGACTACCGGCGTCTGCTGCTGCGTCAGGACATCGACGCCGTGGTCATCGCCACCCCCGATCACTGGCATGCCGTTCAGACGGTTCATGCCTGCGAAACCGGCAAACACGTGTATGTGGAAAAGCCGTCTTCCGTGACCGTACGTGAAGGTCAGGCCATGGTGGACGCAGCACGCAAACACGGATGCAAAGTCCAGGTGGGTGCCCAGGGACGCAGCGGCAAACCCGCATACTACACGTGCCGCGCCATTCGCAATGGACTCATTGGCCGGGTCACCAAGGTCGACTGCTGGCACTATGAAACACCCTATGACAAGAATCCGGTGGCCGACTGTGCCCCGCCGCCCCAACTCGACTGGGACATGTGGCTTGGGCCGCTACGATGGCGCCCCTACAATCCGCGATACTGCCCCGGCACATTCCGCTGGCTCATGGAGTCTGGCGGCGGCCAAATCCGGGATCGCGGTGCCCATCAGTTTAGCGCCATCCTCTGGTGCCTGAACGCCGATCAACAGACATCGTTCACGGTCGAGGCCACCGGCACACCGCCCCCCATGGGACTCTGGGACTGCCCGCCAAAGATCGACATCACCTACAGTTTCAAGGACCCGGACTGGACGCTCATCTGGAGCCAACCCGGTCGTAAGACCGGCAAAACGGAATTTGGACAGATGTTCTACGGCGACGAAGGCAAGCTGCTGCTGGAATGGGAAGGCGCACGCAAGTGGGCCGAACCCGAGGCGATCGCGTTTGAACCGGGGGCCAGCGGTTTCGATCCCTACACACCAGGGCTCTTTGACGACTTCGGAATGAACCATATGGGCGAATGGCTCAAGGCGATCAAAACACCCGATCACCTGCCCAACGTGGACATCGAGATCGCCCACCGCACGGCCATCCTTTGCATCCTGGGCAACCTTAGCTATGTGCTCGGCCGCAAGCTGGTCTTTGACGGACAGAAACAAATTATCGTGGGTGACGACCAAGCCAACCGGCTTCTCGGCACGCCGCAACGGCATCCGTATCATCTGTAGTTCAAACCAAGAAGGGACTAAAGAGCCGACTGACGGACAAACGAAAAAGTAACCTCCGCCTTAGCGGGCTTTCCATCCACTTCAAGCACGGGATACGCCAGGAAATTGATCGGCCCGGATGCAGTGAGGGGATCAACCACCAAGTCACGTCCGTGGCTCAGTTCGAAGCGATTTGCCGGATGGTGACCAAAGTAGTATGTGGCCAGACTGGAATACTTGTCACCCTCACTGATGTCAACAGGCCACCACTTGCCGTCCGCATAAAACTCGGCCCAGCAGTGATAGCCATCCACACTGCCCTCGTTACGATCAGAGGGGATGCCCGTGTTAAGTTGGGTCTGCTAGGGATTTTCCCCCAATGGATCGTACCAGCGTTTGAGGACACCGGGTCCGGTGGTTTCCTTTATGCGGCTTACATGACCATCCAGCCAAAGTGTGTTAAGACTGCCCCCGGTCTCGACATCGTCGCCCTGTCTAACCCCATGCCTGAAAATTCCCCGGTATCAATTCATGCGAGCCGCCCCCTTGCGATAATGGGTTAAATTGACTCTGGAGAGCAGGTACGATATGCAAAATCGATATTTATTGCTGGTTTGCCTGCGCCACATCATAATGATGAGTGGTCATTCTTCCATCCCGTGGTGCATCTTCAGCATTCCAATAAAATCGGAATCTAGTCTCGTGCCCTGACGTTGGTAGTGATCCAGGATCCCATTCCCCAACGCTGTGTTGAGATGGTAATGTAGAACAGATTCGTTGATCTCCACAATGCCGCTGCGGTTCACCAAGTCTGGATTCACCTTGCCATTTACGATTGGGGCATGAATCGTACAATTCGTAAATCGCGTGCCCAAGGTGCTCTCCAGCTGGTAAAGGTTACCCTTGATGGCCTGCACATTGGGCTGGAACCGGCAGTCCCGAAACACCAGTTCGCCGCGCAGCCCCGGAGCAGTGACAGTATTCAGCGAACACCGATCAAAGAACACACTGCCAACGGCATGTCCCAGATAGACACTGATATCATCGCACTCGGTGAAGCGGATCTCAGGAAAGAGAGAGAACTGATCGGCCGGGTCAGTGGCTTGCGTCCCGCCGATCAAGAGATGTACCCGGTCGGTGTCATCAGGTGCCTCTGGAACCATCTTTTCGAGCTGGACGTTGTCCACGACCAGCGTACAATTTGTCTTCAGTCTGCTTCCATCATAGGCGCCTTGTTGACGCAGGTAATAGTGCTGTGGCTTGGGCAGACGAACAAGACGAACGCCCTGCGCCCGTCCCTCTACTCTGATGTCTTCGAATTCAATGCGATTTGGAAAGAACAGACGCGAGCCTGTCTTGGTCCTGGAAAAAGGCACGATGTCCATCAGCCAGCATGGGGCTGTGGACTTGGGTGCTGCGCTGTAGTCGATAAGCATGTCTTTGATCGTGACACTGCGGGCAAAGCCGATGGGATACTTATAATCAAAGTCTGCCATACGGTGGTTTAACACGGAGACCGTGCCATTATTGGTCGGCTTCAGTGTGCAGCTACGAAGCCGTATGCGCCCGTCCCATTTGGCGCCGTAGTCACGACGAAAGCTGATAAAACTATTGCCGTGGCGTGTTGTATCCTCCACAAAGAGGTCGCCGCCTCCAGTGACAGAGATGCCCTTGAAGCCGATGGTGCAGTTGCTGATGTATAGGTTCCAGCAGTGGAAATGGACGTCAACCCGATTGAGACGGCAGTTCTCAAGGCGAAAATCCTTGTTGAGATTTGTGCCGAAGACACCCCAAGCCACCCAGCCCCCTTCAGCGGTGAGATTACGGAACGTACAGTTCAGCATGCGCGAGCCGCCGATACCATACGTACCGTGGGCAACCACCTTGGAAGGATCGCGACGGTTCTTCTCCCAGGGCATGGCCCGAATGTTCTCGAGCGTGACGTCATAGACACCACTCAACACATAGAATCCACACCGGGGCTCCATGGAGTCATCCGAACAACCTTCTTCCAAGCCCATCCACTGCTCACGAACAATGGTCCGACTACGTTGTATGGAAATGCCGTGATGGTGGTAGCCCTTGGAGTCCCCAACCGGCGTGTCACCCGAAAATCGGAACCCGCCGCCTTCAATGATAAGATAAACCTTGTTGCAGGGCGTGGCCTTCACCAATGTCAAGTCCTTGAACGCCCAGGCAATATCCCCAATAATACGCCCCTCCTCTTCCACGTAGAATAATTCTTCACGCGCCCATCCACGTTTAGAGTAGTTACCTGCCCGGATGCCAATGCGATCCCCCGCATCGGATACCGTGACAAGATGGCCTGCATAGGGCGCCAGCTCGTCTATGATCTGTACGCCGGGACGAATCTTCTTGATGAGGGCTGCTTTCAGATCTTCATCGAGTTCGAGGGTCTCCGTAGGCTCATCATTGAGTACCACAAAACGGGGGAACCGCCGATGGTTAAACCTCTCGTCAATGTGAAACGTGCTGTTGCCCCAGTGCACATTGGTCGTAATAATGATGTTGTTGGCTTGTTTAATCCAAAACTCACCGCTTAGATTGATCACGGGGATACGATGCCGACTGGCGTATTCATGGGCCAGCTTGATCTGAACACCATCGTCATTCTGGCTGTCTGAAACCGCACCGAACATCCTGTAGTTCACCGCTTCACGTTCCAGGAGGATGGCTGCCAGCCCGGGCTTGAGGAGAATGACATCGCCCCCGTTCGGCTGCAAGTCGTCAGTGAGTTTCTCGATGCGATATAGTGCATCCCCGCCGTCTCCCGGCGCATGGAAACCCGCTGTCTCTACCAATACGCCTTCTTGAAGACTGGGAAGCGACCTCAGCGACTCAACCGTGGCATACCGAGGGATGGTGACATCTGAGGCCCCCTGCGATGCCATTGCTGTGGTCTGTACCATGAGGATCAAGCCGGTCACAATGCACAGGACCAGCATCTTACGGTCAGCGATACGTTTCTTAATAATGCACTTACTCATAAACACCTCAACAAATTTTCATTAACATACCTGGCCGTCGCTGGATCACGCTCATCTGCTTACGTCTCCTTGCTGTGGTACAGTCGGCCCCCGCCAGACACTGCCTCCGAAGGTGGTGACGGTGATCTGAGTGTCGTCTGTAGGATCGAATGTAACGCGCTGGATATTTGAAAAGGGCAGACCATTGAACGCCTGCCAGGTGCGGCCGTCGTCCTGGGAAAGCCACAGGCCCGCGCCTGTAGCACCTTCGGTGAGTGTCATATAAATCCATTCTTCATGGGTCGGGTGAAAATAGCCTCCGAACGTCTGTTGGGCCTGCCGTCCGATACGTTGCCAAGTCTGGCCGCCGTCCTGTGTGCGGTAGAGGCCGCCGGATTGATCGCCCCTGCCTGCGTCGCACGTCCCCACCAGAAGGACGTGGCTATTCTCCGGGTGAACAGAAAAGTCCTTGGGATACAGTTCCACGTTGTGGTGACGACCAGGCCGGTACATGCCCATGGGCTGCCCGGCCGTGACTTCTGCCCTGATGCAGAATAGGTATCACCATTGAACCACGTATTGCCCCCGTTGTGCGTCAGGTAGGATTGGCTCCACACCAGGAGAAATCGGTTGGGATCGCTATTGCAAATTGCCGCGTCAAAGGGCGGCTCGCCACCTTTGTACGACTGCCCTGCCGAAGCCGTAACGTAATTGGGCGCCACGTTGTACTCGGCAAACCGCGGGTCCTGAAAAAACGTCGCACGCCAGGTGTCTCCACCATTGTCACTGCGGTAGACGGTCTCATGATGGGGCGGATGAAAGCCGGTGCTTGTATTCGTCACGTACAGGGTCAGGGGCCGGGCGTCCGAGACCAGAACCTGCTTGTACTGAGAAATGGGGCCAAAAGACCACTTGTCGACCTGGATCGTATCCACATTG
Source organism: uncultured Pirellulales bacterium (assembly GCA_964494325.1). Lineage (GTDB taxonomy): Bacteria > Planctomycetota > Phycisphaerae > Sedimentisphaerales > Anaerobacaceae > JAIPFM01. Next base: position 37,736 of record CAZBTJ010000024.1, on the reverse strand, counting down.
ATCCCGCGACCCATGGCCAACTGCCAAGTCTGTCCGAGATCCCGGGAACGATAGATACCCCCGCGCAGCGTGCCATTTTCCAGCTTGCTCATCACGGTGCAGTAGAGCATGATACCCGTCACACAAGAGCCTCCACCGAAACCCTTGATCTCCTTCCACGGCAATCCACTCGTACTCGCAGTCCAGGTCACACCGCCGTCGTTAGATCGCCAGATGCCCTGTTCCGTGGCAGCAAACATTATACGTTCATTGTCTCTACGTGCAAAATGGAATCCGATCACTCGGCCCTGAGGACCCGGACAAGGGACCCAGGTGACACCCGAATCACGTGACACATGGCACCTGCCGTTGCACGTACCCACCAGCATGATACGCGGGTCAGTTGGATCGATCGCGATCTCGCCGGACAAGGAATCAGTAAGGTTGCCAATGCGCGCGAAGGTTCTCCCACGATCGTGGCTGATCTTCAGTCGCCCCTGGGAGGAGGCGTAAATAACGTTGGCATGGAAAGGATGAAAGCCTGGCCGACATTGGGTATCGGTGCGTAACTGAGCCTGATGAATCATGCGCCAGTGGTGACCGCCGTCTTCGGAGATATAGGCGGCACTCATGTCGCAGTTGACCATCATCAAATTCGGGTCAACCGGCGAGATGGCAGGACTGAACATGCCCCCGCCACCGGACAGTCCCAGAGGCTGCCAATTGCGGATTTTTGATTTTTGATTTTCGAATAACGAACCGCCTGAGCCAACATCCACCCACGTCAGAAGTGCCGCAAGTAAGGCAAGAGAATGTAAGAATGAGAAGACTCCATTGTTTTTCATGTATACTCCCGCATAATCGGCCTATTAATACTACGATTCAATTCTGACACGGATTGCCAGAGGTGCGTTGTTGCCTTGACAAAGATGTAGTGAAGCACAGCAAGAAACATAACGTGCGAAAGCTTCAAAAACACTCCTCTTCTACCTATTGAGATAGCTCAAGAATGACGGGGTGGTCACTCAAGGTCAATGAAACCGAACGTACGCCGGTGAGGATTTTTATTGGGGTGATTCCGATGGTAGGATCATACAGCTTCACACGGGCAATGGCATCCCCCTTGCCGATGAGATTGATATTCGGCCTTGGTGCCGGATTCATCCCGTGACCCAGAAAGAAACCCGGATGAGGCGGCTTGTTATAGACCACATTTTGCCAGGCCATGGCCAGTCGGTATTGCGGATCATGCATCAAGGTGTAAAACCGATGTTCAGTGGGGATCGTGGTGGTGTAGAGACGCAGCGACTTACCGTCCGGGCCCGGCACCAGTAATTCTTCACGCCAGTCGCCCAGGATATCGCCTGCAAGACAGGGGTAGCTGCGTCTGCCCCGGAGCCCGGTATCGAAAAGTTTGGCTTCACGCCCCGTTTCCCAATTCCACTTGTTGATTGTAGAGCCACTCAGCAATTCGCGGAGTAAATCGCCGTCCCACCAGATGGCCCAGCGCGTTGAACGCGGCTTGGGTCCAATCTCGTGCCCCTGGACATTGCGGAGCCCTCCAGGTCCACCCCACATTTCATAGCCGCGATGCCGAGGGTCAATATCAGCGGCCAATCCCGCACCCACATCGATACCGGGGCTTTGTTTCCAGATGACGTCCCCGGTATGGGCGTCACGCAGGGCCGCACCAGGCGTCCGAAAGCGTACGGTGGCGCCTTCGTTTTCGTGGATGGTGAAGATCTCCAGGCCCGGCCGGTCTGGGGCCATGTCACTGATATGCATGGCGTCACCGTGCCGGAATCCGGATGTGTGAAGTCCTTCGCCATTGTCATCGACCACCATGGCGTGATACACAATCTCGTCCCGACTGTCTCCATCCACATCGGCCACGGACAGCGAGTGCCCACCCATGCCCGAGTAAGGCGAGGCATTTGTAAAGGGGCGAGCACTGGACTCCGAATCAAATACCCAGCGTTTTGTCAACTGGCTATTGCGCCAATCCCAGGCCACCATGACAGTGCGTCCGTACACACCACGACACATCACCAGACTGGGTCGTTTGCCATCCAGATAGGCCACACAGGCCAGAAAACGATCGCAGCGATTGCCGTAATTGTCATTACCGCCGTTGCCGCCAATACCGCCCCAGCCATCGATGGGATACCGATTGGGCAAATAATCAACGGTCTTTAGGGCCGCGCCGGTGCGCCCGTCGAAAATGGTCAGAAACTCAGGGCCCTCAAGGATTCGACCGTGGGTACGATCACCTTCTTTATGAATTCGCCAATCCTTATCCTTGTCACCCAGAACCTTGCCTTGCCCATCCCGAGTACCATCGGCTGTCTTGCAGGCCATCTCTGCCCTGCCATCGCCGTCCAGATCGTAGACCATAAACTGCGTGTAATGTTCGCCATCGCGAATATTGAGACCTAAGTCAATACGCCACAGATGTGTGCCGTCCAACTCGTACGCATCAAATACCGGCGTCCCGGTGATACCGGGGTGGGAATTGTCACGGGCCTGGGAAGACTGATGCAGGACAATCTCGTAATCCCCATCACCATCCAGATCGGCCACCGAAGCGTCACCCGGTCGATATCCGGCAATGGGCTGAATAGGAATCTCCAGATAATCCTGCTTCCACGCGCGCACGGGTTTGCAGGCGGCCAACTCTTGTCCCTTTAAAACTGGGCGAATTAAATACAGAATATCCCGATTAGACTCGATAAGCCTGTCCACAAAGTTAGTGGCCCCGGACAAGGGGGTATTATTGACTTTGACTGGTGCCCTGTTATCGGTGATACGATACAGATTGAAGGCAAGGTCCTGAGGATCGGTCCCGAAGAGACGCCAGGCCACAAAGACTGTACCATCCGCCTGCTTGACGGCCACCAGTCCCCGGGTGAGGTTTTCCATCTGCCGTTGTGCCCCCAGGGGCATAGCCAGATTCAGCCACACAAAGAGGCTAAATATCAACCGAATACAGATATTATGCTTATTCATTCAATACCTTCCGGACACCTGCGCCGTGTTGATTATTGTTTCGATGTGACCATTGAATTGTACAGGCTACCGCGATCACCATCAAGGATGAAATAACCTCCATCAGTTTTGGTTTCTTTGCGTGCTTTTCGGCTTGAGCGAAGGTACTGAGCCAGGAAAGGGCAAACATGGGCAAACATGGCAAACATGGGGTCATGCCGTAATCTGTAACATTTTCTTATACTGCCTTTGTTTTTGGCCATTGCTTTTTTGAAATAATCCCACGCTTCAGTTTACACCTTGGGGAACGCCCATATTCAGGTATAGCTCTCAGCCTTCAGTCATCAGCTCTTTTGAGCCACTACGTGGGCTGTTTTTATAGATCTCTCGGTGCCTCGAGATGACAGAGTCGACTCGTGGGGCTGTTTAAACAGGGTCAGCCAATTCTTTATCAAGTTGGTCACTGCTACACAGTCATATTTCGGATAAAGGAGGCCGCGTTTTTTGCATAATTCGCTAAATTCGCGGTTAAATCTGTTATTCTTGTAGGCTTGACCGGTCTGGTCTCACGGGCTATAATTCTGCCGCGCTGTGTATAAAACATCAAGTCTTATTTTGGAGCAATGAGATATGGCTAGGTTGAAGCTGGACGTGTGTAAGTTTTCGCTAAGAGGCACTCACTTTTACCCACCATGGAGATAAACGTATGACAACCACAAAGCCTTCCCATGATATCAAGGTCTTCATTTCTTCACGCGAGTCCGAATGCGGCGAATGTGGCGAGGCATTGGGACATCATGCCTGGATCACACTCCAGGAAGACAAGAAGGCCTTGTGCCTGGTTTGTGCGGATCTGGATCACCTCGTGTTCCTACCATCCGGTGATGCCGCCTTAACACGCCGAGCACGTAAGAATTCCCAGCTCAGCGCCGTGGTACTCAAGTGGAGTCGGGCACGCAAGCATTACGAACGTCAAGGACTCCTGGTTGAAGAAACGGGTTTGCAGGAGGCCGAAAAGCAATGCCTTTCCGATAGTGATGTACGGGCCAGACGCAGGGCGCGTGAGGCTGAGAAACGTGCGGAACTGGACATTGAGTATGTGGCGAGTTTTGCCGCACGCGTTCGGGAGATATTTCCTTTTTGTCCGGCCAGTCGAGAACAGGACATTGCCGAACATGCCTGTCGCAAGTACAGTGGTCGCGTGGGGCGGTCTACTGCAGCCAAGCAGTTCGATGAAGACGCTGTCCATCTGGCCGTGGCAGCCCATGTTCGCCATCGTGAAACCAACTACGACAGGCTATTGGCCCAGGGACACGAGCGTAGGGAGGCACGGATGGAAGTTCGCCACGCCGCACAGACGATATTGGATCAATGGGCCGGAGGCCGGAATGAAGTGTGAGGGGTGAAGGGTGAGGGGTGAAAAGGCTTACGCCTCATCGACAGCCCACTCAGCTTTCAGGTTTCATCCCTCAGCCCTTCCGCTTTAGGCTCACGCCATAGCCACTGGCTTTCTCACTTCAAACTTCGAACTTCACACCTCAGCGCAGCGTCATTGTAGCCCAATGCCGGAAACCTGCAAGGTTTTCTGATATTATTGCACCGAAAAGAACCTACCATTGAAGTGTGAAAGAGTCTGCGAGGTGCCCTTGCCCATAAATTCTTTTAAAAAGGCAAAATTCTTTGTCGCGCCTGGTTAGATCTCGTCTCTTGTACCCAAAGACGTTATCATAAACAGGCTATTGAGAGGCTGGACAAAGATGAGTAAGACCATGAATGACATTGAATTGTTGAAGAGCTGCCTTATGGGAAGCACGAGGAGTTTTGAGATCCTGGTGCAACGGTATCAGTCTCTGGTATGCGCCTTGACCTATGGTGCGACCGGCAATGTCGATAAGAGCGAGGAACTGGCACAGGAAACCTTTTTTCTGGCGTGGAAAAATCTGCGTCAACTCAAGGATCTGGGCAAATTCAAGGCCTGGCTCTGTCAGATTGCACGTCGTGTCATCCAAAGCTGGCTGCGCGTTCGCAAGCGCGAATCAATAGGCAAAGCCGCGCTCATGGAAAAGGCCTCTTCAGAATCATATTCCATCTCGCCCACAGAGGTGGCCATTCAGCAGGAACAACAGGCCGTGGTGGATCAGGCCATTGAAATCATTCCGGAATCATACCGCGTACCCCTCATTCTGTTCTACCGGGAAAATAAATCCACTCGTGAGGTCGCCGCGATCATCGGTCTCAATGAGAATACCACACGACAGCGCATCTCCCGTGCCCGCGCCCTGCTCAAGGGCCAGGTCGCCGCCATGGTAGAAACCTCCCTGGCGCGGAGCAAACCGGGCAAGGCCTTTACCGCGGGAGTTCTGACCTCTGTGGCGGGCCTCTCCATCAAAGGCGCAGCCACGACCACGGCAGCCCATGCTGTGACCACGGGGCTATCCGCCCTGACTGTCAAGATCACGGGTATTGCAGCGGGATTGTTGCTTGCTGCAGGTGTCACCTACATGACAATCAAGCCGAAACCTTCCAATTCAACATCACCTCCAACACAGACACAAAGCGAGTCCATACGCTCGAGTCGAACAGAGTCCGCCACAGTCACACCCCAAGAGAAACCAGATCAATCAGACAACCCCATTGAAGAAGCCCCTCAAGACGCTCTTGCAACAGATCAAGCGGTGGCAACCGATCCATCGCCTCCCTCTTCAGATGTGTCACAACCTTATGAATTCAAGCCCAAAGGACTCCTCAGCGGATTGATCACGGATATTGAGACTGGGGAGCCGGTTATCAATGCCACGGTCCGTGTCAGCAACAATTATATCTTTGAGGCACAGACCGATGCCCATGGCTTTTACAGTATTGACAAGATAGCACAACCAGGCCAATACGATATCGCCATCGACTGCCCGCCCTACCTCGGCATCCCTGTCAGCCAAGACAATCCTGTCATCCCCCTGACAAAAGATGCTCATGCTACCAAGCATTTTCAATTGGCCCGTGCCTGTATGGTGGAGCTCCGTGTGGTGGATGTGAACGGCGTGGACATCAAAGACGCCAAGGTGGTTGCGACATCGCCCTCCGATGATCAAAAGAAAGTGGTCAGCTATTTTGGAGAGAAACGCAGTACTGATGCCAATGGGTTCCTGCTTCTGGGTGGATTTGCCGCCAGCAAACATGAGTACCTGATTACAGTCTCGCATGAGGGACCATACCGTAAAAAGAAGGTCCATGGCAAAACCATCTCATATCCCAGTAATGACTATGCCCCTGAAAAGGCGACCGTGATCTGTACAGACACCGATATCATCGAACAGCGAACTGTGGTCCTCAAAAAGGGCCAGGCGGTCCATGGCTTTGTGGCGTATGCAGACGGTGAACCTGCTGCGGATATTGATATTATGGCGCGCCCCGCCTGGTGGCACTCAAACTGGACAGTGTGCGGGTCTCCAGTCCAGGGTGACGGCACGTTTGAATTCACGCATATCACGCCGGGGGACTACACGATTTGCGCCTTTTTCTCAGATACCGGCGTTTATCACGACATCATGCAAACGTCCTTGCCCCTGGACCCAAATTCGCCCTTGATCGTTCAGCTCACACAAAACTCGCCACACAGCCTGGTCTCCATAAGTGGCACGCTCGTCTTTGAGGGAGAGAGCCACCCCCGGACAATCAGTGTTCACGCGTATTCACCCCAGTTGGGTCATGCCTTTGCCACGATAAGCCCTGAGAGTGACGACGGCATAGAAAACAGATTCACGCTGAACCGGTTGGAGCCGGGATCCTATCGCGTGACATTTTCCGGCAATGGCGTTAAAGAAAGGATACTGGAAGCCGTTCAGGCCCCCTGCACAGATCTTGAAGTCACACTCACCCCCCAAAAGAAAATCACACTTCAGGGCACTGTGGTGGATGCCAAGACCTCTCTGTCCATTCAGTCTTTTCGTGCGCGTGCCATTAAGCTGAGAACGCTTCGCGGCCCTGGCTATGTACAAAAAAAACACTGGGGCTCATTTCAGAACGACCATGGCGTCTTCTCCCTGGACACTGTAGGGCCGGGCATCTATCAAGTCCAGATTCTGACTGAGGGCTACGCCCCTGCCTTGAGCGCTGAAATCAATACAGATGATCCTGGTGACACTGTCCTCTCGCTCACATCAGGAGGCACACTCACTGGCACAGTGACGGATCAGCAAGGCACGCTGGTTACCGGAGCCAAGGTCATTCCCCTGTCATTTAATGAAGACGGTGCCGTGGCAACTGCACAGGGCCTCTTCACGCTGAACCACCTGCCTGCAGGGTTTGAAACGCTCAAGGTGATGCACCCTGACTATGCCCCTTCTGTCATAAGAACCGCAGAGATTCTGGAGGGACAGACCCTGGAGGGATTGAATATCATTCTCCAACCAGGCGGCACGCTTGAAGGGGTGGTCTATGATGATCAGGGTCAGCCCCTGGCCAAGGAAGTCCTTTACGTGCAGGACGAGACCGGCTATGGCGGCTCAAGCACAGAAATGGCCGGTCGTCTGGCCACTGTAGTGACCGATGTCAATGGGTTTTACCGAATTGAACACTTGCCTGCGCAGCGTTGTTATGTGGAGCGCGCGGAGAAATGGACTCGATTGGGTGTGGTGCAGCGAAGCGTGATCCCTGAAGACGGGCAGGTCATGCCCTTTGATTTCGGGGGTTGGCCCCTGCTCAGCGGTATGGCTATGGCAGAAGGAGAACCCTTGGTTAGCACGCGTCTGTTGCTGGGGACAAAAATGGCGCCCGACTTTGGCCCATTCAAATGTGTCACGGAGACTGACGACCAGGGTGCCTTCACCTTCCGTGGCACAGTGCCCGGTCGTTTTTCTATTCATTACAAGAAGGACAAGGATTGGATCAGAATGACCGAGATCGAAGTGCCTGCCACCGATCTCGATCTGGGATTGATTGATACGGAGAGCACTCAACTGGCTATTCACATCAAACAGTCCTCAACACCGCGGAAAATCATCCAGCTCTACCTCGGCCTCCCCAATCGAAAAATCAGCGGCCCAGTGCACAGGTTAGTCCCTCCCACTGAAGCAGATGAACCCTGTCTCATTTCAAATGTTGAGCCCGGGCAGTACACACTGGTGCTTACGTGCTCCGACCATCTGCAGCTCTATCAGGATATCACGCTTGAACCCGGCCAAAGCCCGTGGGAGGTTTCCGTGAACCTGCCTGAAGAAACTGGCGGCCTTTCCGCGACACTGCGGCCAGGTCAGACATTCTCAATATGGCAGGATATACCGAAAATGCTCGTGACCATTCAAGCAGACGATCAGGGCAGAATTTTTCGCGACAACCTACCGGTGGGCAGTTATTCTGTGGGAACAATCCTCCAGTGGCTGTATGACATAACCCCGCTCACCCAATTGAATGTGTCAGCCGATGAGAACACACATCTCGATCTCGATCAGTTTACCATGCCCGACGAAGAGCTGTCCACACTGGTTGTTCAGATCGTCGGCCCCAATGGAGACATATCCCAGGAGACCGAATTGTGGTTAAGCTGTAGTCTGGGAGAACTCGAACCTTATATGTCTTCACCGGCCAGCACCATGTTTGTCGCAGCCACAGGAGACCATGTCCTGCATGTGGCGTCCCCGGGCTATAAGCCAATAGACAAGGCCGTGCACATCAAGGCCCATGCCATGGGGTCAGATCCAGACAAAGTTATCATCGAGCTTGAGGCTCAATAGGGTCAAGACAGACACCCGTCATGGTAGCCTGCGCTTCGCTCCGGGAGTATGAAGTAGAAAGTGTGAAGTGTGAAGGACGCTGCGATAAGGGATGAGACTTGAAACCTGAAACTTGAAAGAAGCTTACGCCTCATCGACAGCCCCCTCAGGTTTCAGGTTTCATCCCTCAGCCCTTCCGCTTTAGGCTCACGCCATGGCCACTGGCTTTCTCACCTCAAACTTCACACTTCGAACTTCCCCCTTACCGCCTACCGCAAGACGCTTACCTTCCTACTTTCCTACTTTCCTAGCTTCCTAGCTTCAGACGTTTTGTCTTTCCTGCTTGCGGAAGACCCTGGAGTCCGGTAGGATTGTGTCCGCGGAGTTGGTGCATTTTAACTTCATAAGAACGAGAGTCCGAATGATAAAGAAAAGTTTGACCGCTATTATCGTTGTGCTGTTTATTGGCTACTTTCTTTTTGATTGCTATGTTGGATCTCTTACCAGTGACAAATTCATACTTCAGGGCAAAAGAGCTTTACTCGATAAACAGTATACTCAGGCGATTGACTATCTGGATCAGGCGTACAAGGAAATCCTAAGGTCCAATCAATCGGCCTTCTTTTCCAAAGGCCTTACCATGGACAAAATGGGTGATTTGCGAACGATCAATTACCTGCAGGGCAAAGCTCACTTTTCTTTGGAACAGTATGACAAGGCCCTTGAACATCTCAATAAGTCGATTGAAATGGATCCCTATCATCATCCTTCCTATTCAAAAAGAGGGGAAACATTTACCAGGTTGAAACAGTTCGATAAGGCGTTGGCTGATTATGGCTATGACAGCGTATCATACATCGCGCAAGAAGGCCTGAAGGGCTCCTGGCAGGGATGGCAAGCTGGTGGTTGGGGAAGTCTGGTCCAAGAAATGGGATCTTCTGAAAACACTTTTGCACAAGGCGGTGGGCAAGGCGGTCAAGTCTCTGATCAACGTAACAATTGATGCCACGTACAAGGTTGGTTTTGTGGATTATGCCATGCACTATCACAGGGCCACTTAAAACATTGTGGAATACGTTACTTGGATTTCATCTGCAGAGCCGGTAGTCCATCTGGATATTGAATATGCCAGTCAATGCGTTTTCCTGCCCCACAGCCAACAAAGGGTCGGCACCCTCAGTGCCATCGCCGCCACCATCGAGGCACATCGCTTTGCCATCTATCGCTGTATGAATGAAGAGGCTGCAAGACAAGTCGCACAGGAAGTCACTCATGCCCTCCAAGCAGGCCCCTGGGTATTGAGATCCATTCCAGTCCTCATGTATGCAGACCCTCACTATGAAATGGGTCAACTTCCAGACGACAAAATCACCTGGTCACCTCTGTTAAAGAACAAGGCCTTTGCCCAGACACTAGAAGACTATGTAAAAGAGTAAACGACCATACCCAGAGGACAAACCTTCAATTGGCCCCTGAAAGGGATTTCAATATGGAATCCGCTGGCGCGGAACTTGATTAAACAGATCCCTCGGCAAGCTCGGGACAAAGTCCGTACGGACGCGCAAGAACCACACAGAACGACCCTGTCATTCCGAAGCATTGAGGAATCTATTAGAAAAGCCCCGCGAAGCGGCTCAATCATATCACCCAAGCAAAGTCAAAACGGGTTTCTATTAACGGCATGGGCTGGGATGGGATGATGGTCGGTAAACGCAAGCAGATCCTCATAGGACTGCAACTTGACAAAATCCTCTGAGATACTGCCATTGGGTTTTGTCACTTTATCTATGGCCAAATTCAGATGTACCGCCAGAAAGCGATACGCATGAATCCGTTTGGAATAACCGTAGTCATGTCCCTCATCACCCAAATGGACATTCAGCACGTTGCCTTCAACCTCGTACAGTTTGTACAGGCGCTGAATAAAGAGAAACTCAACACGCGGCGTGTTTTTGGTCCAGTCTCCTCCGTCGGAGATCAGCAGCATGGGGCGGGGCGCAGCCAGGGCTGCAATTTCCACGTTATTCGTTTCATACGACCCGCGTTTGTGGATTGGCATCCCGCTTTCGCAAACACATCCCCCGAAAAAGTGGGCTGCCACCATGACCACCGGTACGGACACGCGAATGCGATCATCGATGGCGGTCAGAAGAAACGTCTGGGTTCCGCCACCGGAGGCGCCGGTTATGCCAATTCGCTCCACATCCACATCAGGTCGGGAACACAGGTAGTCCAATATGCGCAGGCTGTTCCACAATTGAAGCTGGAGCGTCTTGGGCTGACGGTGCTGCCAGCCGGCATTCGCCGAATCACCGTATCCCACCATATCAAAGGCGAACACCACAGCACCCATGCGAGCCAGAGTAGCACATCGATACTGCATATCCGGCCGAAAACGTCCGTAGTCACTCTTATTAGACCAATGCCCGTGAGGGCATAAAATGGCAGCAAAGGGACCCTCCCCGTCCAGAGGACGATACAGATTGCCCGTGGCAAACACACCGGGCATCGTTTCAATGGCAATGTTCTCCACGCTGTAGCCGTCATATGTGCGGCGACTGTGGAGCATGGGGTTTAACGCAGTCCGTTTGGCCAGAGGCCATAGATTTGTCCCGCGTAAAATGTTCTCACGAATCTGCACGCGCCGAGCCTGCCACTGATCCAGGGTTTGACTGTGAACCGACAGACGCTGAAGCTGTTGCACCGCTTGCGCTTCGTTTTGATAATAGCCCTGACACAATTCCACAGTCTCAGACCAGGCTGATTCGCACAAAAGGACAAGGAGTATACAACAGATACATAACGATCGCGTTTTATTCATCGTGATTTCCCTTCATGAATTATCCAATTCTTCATTCAGTGTATAAGACTATACAGGAGAAAGCAATCGTCAACCTCCGTCTCCAAATACACTCCATTTGTTTTTTGACATGCAAGCAGGTAGCTGGTATTGTGCTGGTCTGTGCTGTTATCGCTCTGAACCACATCGCCAAACAGGAGAGTTATGTATGAAAACCAAACCACACTTATCTGCCGAGTCCTTAAAGCCGTTTTTTTTACTGTTTGTCATCGGCATGTTTTCCATCTGTCTTGTATTAACCCACAATGCCAACGCCGCTGATCCGCCGCGTATGAAACGCGCCGATGCATTCCTCGGCATTCATTTTGACTTCCATGCGGGCGAGGATTGCAAAAGCGTTGGAAAACGAACCACGCCCGAGATGGTCGAACTGGCCATCGACAAGGTCAAACCCGACTACATTCAAATCGATTGCAAGGGACATGCAGGTTATTCGAGCTATCCAACCAGGGTGGGGAATCCTGCACCCGGATTTGTCGGTGATCCGCTTCGAATCTGGCGTGACGTGACAAAAAAACGGGGAATCTCCCTTTTTATGCATTACTCGGGAGTCTGGGACTTCAAGGCCGTGGCGGATCACCCGGACTGGGCAGCGATCAACGGAGACGGAAAGCCCAATGACAGAGCGACCTCCGTGTTTGGGCCGTACACCGACGCCCTGATGATTCCCCAACTCCGGGAACTGGCTGGGGAGTATGGCGTGGACGGTGTCTGGGTGGATGGTGATTGCTGGGGCACCACGCCTGACTACGGCGTGGTCGCTGTCAAAACATTCTGCGAACAAACCGGTGCTTCATCAGCGCCCCATAAAAGGAGTGATCCCTATTGGAATGAATGGATGGATTTCAATCGTGAGGGTTTTCGACAATACGTACGCCATTATGTTGACGCATTAAAAACGTCCCATCCGGAATTTCAGGTGATCAGCAATTGGGCGTTCAGCGATCACATGCCCGAAGCCGTATCTGCCAACGTCGCCGGTTTGTCAGGTGATTTTTCTCCGGACGACAGTGTGAACTCGGCGCGGTTTGCAGGACGTTGTCTCGAAGATCAGGCGGTGCCATGGGACTTGATGTCGTGGTCATTCAGCCGAAAAACCGGTAAGCAGAAGCCTGCCGTGCAACTGATGCAGGAAGCAGCGCAGGTACTCGCCCTGGGTGGTGGATATCAGGCCTACTTCAAGCAGGATCGAGACGGCGCGATTCGCAACCCAGCCGAGATGGACGTAATGGCCGAGGTGGCCCGATTCTGTCGTGCGCGTCAGGCGTACTGCCACAAATCCGTGGCCGTGCCCCAGATTGCTCTGCTTTACTCGACAGCAGGACATTACAGGGAATCGCCCAGCCTTTTCCATTGGAATGGCAGCCACGGCGTGAAGGTGCTGCGAAAAGCACTGACTGAAATGCTCCAGAACCAATATGGCGTGCAGATCCTCAGTGAGCATCAGCTCAGAGGGCACATGTCCCAGTGGCCCGTCATTGTTGTGCCAGGCTGGGCCTATCTTGAACCCCACTTTCGGGATGAATTGGCTTCATACGCCAAGTCCACAGGCAGCCTGTTGCTGATCGGGCCTGGGCCGAAAAAACTCTTCAAAACTGAACTGGACAGCACATCGGACTTGTCTATCGTCCAAATCAACCAGGTTGATAAAGCTTTTCCGTCTGTTCTCAAACAAGTCCTCCCCAACCCAATTGTCAAGGTGGTGGGTGCAAGAGATGTTGATGTGAGTCCGCGAATGTTGAATGGCAAGCTGTCGATTCACCTGGTCAATACGTCCGGTCCGCACGCCAATGCCCCGGACGGAGGTATCACCGAGGTCAAACCCGTCGGCCCGTTAACCGTATCGATCCATCTGGCCCAATCACCACAGGCGATTCTTATGCAACCCCAAGACACGTCGCTGGACATCACCTGGTCAAATGGCCAGGCCCAGGTGACCGTATCGCAACTGGACCTGTATTCAATCCTGATCGTAGAACCGTAAATCAGTACTGCCACCATGTCTACTCTATTTACCGGGGTTCTCGAACCAGATGACGCCCCACCCGCCGTTTTCCTCGGTGGTCACAATATCCAGATCCCCATCATTGTCGAGATCTCCGAGCCAGGCGTTGTCCATCTTTTTCCGGGTTTCAGCACCGGGTATCGATAGAGGCACCGCTCTCCAATTTTTGGCCTGCATTGAATCTCCGGTATAGGTAGCCGTCCATAGGTCCCCCTGTTTTGGAATGACCAGGATCTCACGTTTGCTTGGATCGCCGTCCAGATCGAACACTGCGACACCCTTGGGAAAGTTCCCACATGGCTGATCAATCAGCACTTCTTTAAACGTGGGATTCCCACGGTTGTTGGTGCGTAAGAGGACAATGAGTTTATTGGCCAGGTCACCTTTGCTGCCACCAGTGATGACAAAATCATCGATGGTGTCACCATTAACATCGGCCACACACATGAACATGGGTTCATGATGTGCGTGCAGTGTCTTGCGCTGCCAGGGGCCAGTCACCTTGGCAGGACCAGGATTCTCATACCAGCAAATTTCCTTGCCGCGATCGGGCACAACCATATCGATGTCCCCGTCCTTGTCAATATCACACATAATGCAGTTCATGGCCCACCGATTCTTACCCATGGTGTATTTAATCCAGTTTATTGCCTGGTGTTTTCCCGATTTGGGCTGTTTGTACCACGCCTGGGCACCCACAACAAGATCACAAAGGCCGTCACCATCCACGTCAGCCACCGTAGGCACACGCTGTTCGTTGTCGAAGAGGGTCATCTTCGTCCATTTTGACGAATCACACACCAAGGCTTTGCCTGGATTGAAGTAAATCCACCCCCCGTTTGCGATGTAGTCCATATCCCCATCATTGTCAAGGTCACCCATGCCTGAATCTTCGCACTTTCCGTGTTTAAACTCCACAAAGTCGGACCATAGTTCACGAACGCCCTCTTTGCCAGGATTGAGATACAGGCGGCTATATGCCCCTTCCTCGTAGTTTACGAAAACATCCAGAAGACCGTCACCATTCCAATCGTGGAGATTAATGCCGTCTGGGCCATGGTCCTTTGGGTCCGGCTGCAATACATGGCATCGCCACCCACTTAAACCTGTTTTACCCCCGTACTGCTGCCACGGCGATTCAGCGCAGGCAAAACCCCAAAGTATGCATACCAGTGCTAGTACTCGAAAATACATTATATTCTCCTCGTTCACATATCAGATGTCACGGAATGCTATTTGAGACAGTCGGGGTTGATGCCCAAGACATAGGTCAGGATTACCCTGGCCCGTGTGACAGGATCAGACCGCGTTTGGGCAAGATTTTCGCCACCCACAAGGCGATCCCCTAACCACTTGCTCTGCCAGATCCTTTTTTGGTCCTCAAAATTGCGAGTGGCAGATATGATGACCAATGAAAAATCATCAGCCTTGGCGGCTCAATGCATTTTAATAAAGGCGTCATACACCTCCCTCAAAAGATACAACCCATCACGACTCCCATAGGGTGCTTCGGCCTTCACAAAATCCTTTTCAGACGCCGGATCAAATTGTCCCAGGAGGCGTTTCTTATCTATCCCAGTTAAAATGATCAAAAGCATGATACAATTCGCAGGATATGGTTGACATCACCGATATGAGATCTGTTTCTCCCTCTATCAGTGCCTCAACAGACAGCAGCACATCTTTGTACTTATCTTCTTTCATAAACACATCCTAATGGTTGACTTTTTCAAACAGAGGCCAGTATATCGTGACCACACAAACAAAGCGAGAAGTCATATCGACCGAGCTATTCTTGATCCGGCTTAAGCACCTTTAATTCAACCTTGCGGAAATCAACGGGTTGTCCCTCGCTTTGCAGGGCGATAAAACCCTGGCTCAGCGCTTTGCCTGTCTGGAAGATGTTAGGATCGTACCCAGAAACCACACCGCCACCTATCTGTGGTTGCGAGTATTCGAGCACTTTTTTGCCGTTGATTTGATGGACGATACTGCCATTGCCGCGGACGATTGCCTCGGCACGCACCCATTCTTCTGGTTTGTAGGTCTCGGCACTCGACTGAATGATGTGGGCTTGGGTCAGCTTGCCATTATGAAACACATGGGTGCCGGGTGTGCATACATTGCCAGTGCCCCGGGGGCGGCCATCGGAGAGTCCTGCCAGGAATTGAAGTTCAATTGAAATCGGCCAGTTCTGGTCACGGAGAATCGTCTTGGGGTCTTGGGAATGGATCATGACGCCGCTGTTGAGAATGGCATACCCCGGGGCACCACGGTGCAATTGACCCACAAAACGATATTCAACAGCAAGGTGATAATGCGAAAATGGCTGTTTGAAATAGAGGTGGCCAAACCGCTCGCCAAAGTCCTCGTACTGATCATACCGAACTTTAAGAATACCGTCTTCAACACGAAACGTGTCACGGTAGTTGTCGTTGATCTCGTGATGGTTCAGCTTGACAATCCAATCGTCAATGTCTTCGCCATTGAAAAGTTGTATCCATTCCCCTTTTTCCCTTACGGGCACCTTGAATTCAACCACGACTGGATAGTGGTCGGATATTCTCTCCAGCTCTTTCGATTTCAGAATTGTGCCAGATGTTGAGAATTGCTGTAAAGCCTTATCTGCAAAGATGAAATCAATGCGCTGTCGCTTTGATTCCACTTCCTCGATCGTCTGGGACCACTTGGGTATCGTGATGGGCGAAGGGCAGGAATACTTGACTCTCTTGTCATGGGTAAAGCCGTACAGCACGTTCCAGTTGACAATCTTCAGATCTCCCTGCGCAGATGCATGGCGTTTGTTGATCAATCGCGGCTGTGGTGTCTCGACCCAGCCGGCCGGACGTTGATTGACACCTTTCTGCTCAAGGTGTCCGATGTCATGTTTTATGCCTTCAGCCAGGTTGAGAAGTCTCTTCACAACCTCGGGATGTTGTGCGGAGACGTCTTGGTCTTCATGAATGTCCTTTTTCAGGTCAAAGAGCTTCAGCGAACTCTCTCCTTCAGGCTTTCCCCAGTTCCTTTTCTTTGAATCCATGGGCAGATGCAACTTCCATTTGCCTGAGCGTACGCATTGCAGCTGGTCCATCTGATAGTAGTAGAATGCTTCGTGGGGTGATTTGGCATCTCCCTCAGTCATCAGCTGACTAATATTCTTCCCATCAATAATTCGGTCTTTAGGTACTTCGGCGCCGGCCAAGGTGGCAAGTGTGGGCAGGAAATCAATGGTAGCGCACAACTCTGAACAGGTGCTCTGTGCGGGGATCTTGCCGGGAAACCTCATGATGCAGGGAACACGCATCCCCCCCTCGTCAGTCCGACCTTTGTTCCCTCTGAGAGGCACGTTGCTTCCGCCATTGCGTCCGGTTGACCCATTGTCCGACGTAAAGATGACCAGTGTGTTGTCATCGATCCCCTGTGTCTTGAGGGTCTTGAGAATCTGTCCCGTTGACCAGTCAATTTCCTCGGTGGCATCGCCATAGATCCCGTTGGCGGACTTGCCTTTGAAGTCCTTGCTGGCATGGAGAGGCAGATGAACCATCGCGTGAGGGAGGTAGAGGAAAAAGGGCGTGCCCTTGCTGTGCCTGATGAACTCGATGGCCTCCTCAGTATATCGTTGCGTGATAGTCTGCTGTTTTACAGGCGCTTCAATGACCTTCTCGTCACGCATCAGAGGCAAGGGGATGTTTTTTCTGTTCATGTCATTGCTGTACGGTATCCCATAATAGTGATCAAATCCCTGCTTCGTTGGCAGGAAGTCAGGGTGATCGCCCAGATGCCATTTACCAATGCACGCCGTATTGTATCCTTGGGCCTTCAGGATTTCAGCAATCGTGATTTCCTTGGGGTTCAGTCCCTTGCGGGCCCCCGGAAAGAGGACACAGAGGTTTTTCTCATCCACGTGAAGATTCACGCGGCGCGGATAGCATCCGGTCAGCAGCGCAGCACGCGATGGTGTGCAGACTGAACATGCCACGTAGAAGTCCGTGAAGGTCATCCCTTCGTCAGCCATCTTATCAATATGGGGTGTTCGATTCTTCTCAGAGCCAAAACAACCGAGGTCCCCGTACCCCATATCATCAATAAAGATGACGATGATATTGGGCTTGTCTGTTGGCCCCGAATTTACTGATGCATAGCCAGGCATAGCAGCCGTGGCCAATACCAACCCAATTAACGTAAAAAACAATCTTCTTGTGTAAGTAGACGTGACCATGTGGATTCGTACTCCCTTTCATTTCTTCTCATAGCGATAAGCCCCCCGACGTCATTTTTTTGAGACCGCAGCAGCTTGTTGAACGTTCTTTCTCCCGGACCTACGCCCACCGGGCACTGACCTCCCGTAGCCAATGGCGAGCGATAAGTTCGTGACCTTGAGGGAGGGGATGAACACCATCCCAAATCCACTGCTCAGGAGACACAGCCTTGGCGGCCGCATCAAACACATCTTGAGTCTTGATGTGGACTGCATTGTAGTCCCTGGCCAGCTGTCCCACAATAGGAATGAGACGTTCTACCTGATTACGCCATGCTGCAAAGGTATCTGCCTGGGCCAGTCGACCGGAGGCCAACACAAAGGGGTCGAGCAGGACCAGCCTTAAATCGGGATTGGCCTCGCGGCTGGCGTCAAGAATGAAGCGATAGTCAGCTTCCCAGGTCTTGACGTCCACCCCGTCGAGATTCCGACCGACATCGTTGACACCAATGAGAATACTGAGGAGATCAGGACGCATGTCGATGGCGTCCTTCTGCCAACGTTTACGCAGGTCTCCAACCTTGTGGCCACTCATACCTCGATTGTAAATGTCGAGTTCCGCCTCAGGCGTATCAACGCCCAGTCGAGCAGCAATGAGATAGACATAACTGTGACCAAGATAATGATTCCGGTCGGCCTGGTTTCGTCCCCACTTCATATCAGTAATCGAATCACCCTGAAAAAGAAGTCGGCTGCCCTTCTTGAACTTTGGAAGGCGGTAGGTATAGCCGGCCACACCAGAGGGCTTGGCATTTGACTCAGGCTCCCGTGCACCGGTAGCCTGGCACAACATAGCAGTCCCTGCTGCCAAAACACTGCGTTTGAGAAAAGTACGTCGATGTATCATCTGGGCCTCATATTTTTGGTTCTAATTTCTTCCTCTGGGATACGCGTGGGACACCAGCAATGGGTGTAGAATTAGGCAATGTCACATCGCCTTATCTGCCAGTAATCAAGAGCCCTTGATAATTGATTGTTTATCAGAGCCCTTTCTTTCCAGACCCTATACCAGGCAATAAAAAACATGGGTAAGCACAAAAAGATGATGGCAAACGGCATGAGGTGCAATCCCATGCCCTTGAAGAATGATCCAAACGCATCACCCAAGGATTTCCCTGTGCCTATTCGTTGCCTGACACCTCGGAGGTACAGGATTCTTTGCTGCCTTTTATCTGGATCAGACAAATCTCCCAGGGTGGCATCAAATTCCACCATTTGACTCATCTCAAGTAGATTGGACTCATCTTGATGGTTTTGTTTATTTAAACTCATAGCCACCTTTCTCATCAAGCAATTGACGACTGTTACTTCTTTACAGGACTTTTGCAAAAAGCCCTGTGGTGTACAGTTTTTGGTTTTTAGTTTTTAGTAAAACGCAGTTTTTATACTAAAAACTGCCCACTGAAAACTGAAAACTTGAAGTTTGCAGAACTTCAGTTCTTGGCACTGATACTCTTCCAATAGGCCTGACTCACGGATTTTAGATGCGTCACGATTTCCGGGTATTCTTCAGCCAGGTTTTCGGCTTCACCCAAGTCGTTCGGAATATCGTAGAGCTCGGTCTTCTTGCCAGTGACAACCAGTTTCCACTTTCCTTCGCGTACTGCACCCATTTTTCCGGACTTCCAATTGAAGCGGGTGTGAGCGGAAGGGGCAGCCGCAGACTTGATGATGGGTAACAGACTCTTACCATCAATCTTGTGACTTGCAGCCGGAAGCTTGCACAGCTTGAGGATTGTCGGATACCAGTCGCAGCCCGTGGCCATCTGATGGCGTACCTGGTTCTCGGGCAGATGCCCAGGCCAGGAGATGATGGCCGGGATTCGCAGGCCTCCTTCGTAAAGACTGAACTTTTCGCCGCGATGCGGGCCCGAACTGCCTCCACCGCTGTGCGCTCGCACCTCTTTTGAGGCCCCGTGATCAGACTGGAATACCACAATCGTATCCTCAGTCAGCCCAAGATCATCCACAGTCTTGAGTAATGTGCCAATTCGTTCGTCTGCGGTGGACAAAAACGCCGCATAGAGATTACGCGGATAGGGTAGGTCCTTGTAATACTCCAACCATTCAGGCGATCCCTGGTACGGATAGTGTGGTGTGTTGAGTGCGAAGTAAATAAAGAAAGGGGTGTCCTTATTCTTGCCCATGAATTCACTCGCCTCCTTGACCATCAGATCAGGGAAGAATTCACCGTTGTGAAATACCTCCTTGCCGTTGCGCCACAGGTCGTGTTTATTGGGGCCGCTCCAGTAGAAAAAATGGGAATAGTTGTCAATGCAACCCACAAGATGCCCAAAGGAGTGGTCAAAGCCCTGGCCATTGGGGATTGTCTGCTTGGAATGACCAAGGTGCCACTTTCCGATGTGCGCCGTGGCATATCCTGCCTTCTTCAACTCCTCTGCAATGGTGACCTGGGCGGACGGCATCCCCACGGCATTGAGACCGACATTGCCATTCAAACCACCGTGCTGAGGGGTACGTCCTGTCATCAATCCCACTCGTGAGGGGGAGCACACGGGGGCCGCCGCATAAAACTGGGTGAAGCGTACACCACGTCTGGCCAGTCCATCCATGTGAGGCGTGACCAGATCAGTCGCTCCATAGATATTCATGTCAACCGTACCCTGATCATCCGTAAAGATAATAATCACGTTTGGCTGCCGTGCCATTAGAGTTGATGTCAGCAACATAAATGCAAGTAATGTAAGGTGACGCATTAAAGACCTCCTGTTTAGTAAGTGGATAGTTCTTTCTTGTTGGGTCGGTATATGATTACCACTGATAAAGCCACGTGTATGTGGTGTATCGAGTTTTCGTGGGGTTCAGATAGCCGCTCTTGCCATCTGTCTGGCCATGCTCAGTCTCGCCGCAACGACAGGTGAGTCTCAGGCCGTCTTGGAAGAAGATCGGGTCGTCGTTGTGGAACCGGTACGCAGAGAAACTGTGGGTTGCCCTGTCGAAATGTGTCAGACCGGCGATGTCGGCATAAAACCTACCGGTATCAAAATAGTAGGTTCCGAGGAAGTAGTCTTCCAGGCCCGACGAAAGCATCAGCGGCTTTGAGCTCCCCTCCAGATAAGCACGCATGCAAGCCTCAAGATAGGTCAACTTGTTCCCCTTGGCTGCAATCGCCACCTGATATACGGCACCCCGACCAGCCACCTTGCAAAGATCAAACTCTTCCAGTGATTCGGCCTCGTACCCTTCTAAACGCACCAGCTTCAATCTGGCCTCTTTTGGCAACTCAACACCACCCAGACGCACACGACCATTTTCCATGCCTCGAATTATCCACCACGTCATGGGGTTGTCATCCGCCTCCAAAGATCGTTGTGCCGTCACCTTAATGCATTTCCCAAAGGGTATTCGGTAGTTGTTATAGATCCCGTTTCGCTTGCCGATTTTGCCAATGGTTTTCGTGGCCCAGGGTGCATGGTTGTCATTGAAACCGATACCGTGCCCCATGTAGAGATCCATATCAATAGATGGAACTTTTTCACCATCCACGTAATATCGGATGCGAGTATCCTCAACCCCTTTGAAGTTGCCTCCGAACCAGAAATGTGACAGACATCCCTGGCCTTGATGTTCAAAGAGTACTGCCTCTTTCCTTCCTTTGAGAACACGTTCTCCTTTGCCCATGGTGCCGATGGGGCTCAGGTTCATCGGCTCACTGGCGAACGATTCCACATGGGCTATTGTGAGAACCACGATACATACAACCAGACGTTTCAATATCATTCGATGTCCCTTTCTTGGTTTACTTTTCGGTAATTCAATAAAACTCTCCCAGCTATGTTTTGTCAATGCTATTCCCTTGCTTGGCGTGCCTGTTCTCCATCAAGATGTCTCGCAACTTCTCGATAATTTTTGGCGAGAGCAGGTTTGGCTTTTCCAGCACCAAGAGTGCAAAGTTGTCAGCAAGAATCTCCTCGGGATGGATGATATATCTCGTGTTGTTGCCCACTTGCGTAAAAAATCCAGAGGCCTGCTGCACACCCACCAACTTCGGCTCCTGGTCATCATATATCGGTTTAACCGTGCTCGATGCATCATTTCGATCTACCAACAGAAACTTGAATTGTAGGTAGTTAAAAAACGCGCCGCCCTGCTCTGTGTCATATTTCTCAACTCTGGAAAAGAGGATTGGAATGGCCCAACAGGCCTTATCCTCGACTTGAAGACGAATGCAGTGATCGTTTTTCGGTGCATCAGGATTGGTCAGCTTACGCGACTTCAACGTCAATGGAAACTCAACCTCGTTACACTTGACAAAGCCAATGACTGCATAGAGCTTTTCTCGCAAATCAGGATTTGCTCGGGACAAAACGTGAAAAAGTTCATGGGCAATCGTTTTTCGAAGTTGCCCCGAATGCCCTCTCAGTACGTTCTTGGGAAAGACAATGGCATTGGCCCGCGTATAGGCAGCTCCGCCTTCTTCCTTCCCTGTGGTCTTGACAAACAGCACCCGCCTTGGGAAAGGTAAGGACAGCGTTTCAAGTTCTGTTTTAATGCTCTGAAAGGCGAAAGTGACGATCTGCTTTTCAGCCTCATCCCAAGCCAGAACATTCTTGCCCACAAACTCAAGGTATTCTTTTTCGGAGACGTCACGGTCCGTTTTCAACCTGGCAGCACGGTCAAAAGGACTCATTCGCTGGACAAAATCATCCTTCGCAGCTAGGATCTGTACACCCTCCTCAACAGAAGCGAAGGCAATGACCGAATCATTTCCAAGCCTTGTTTCCGCATGAGACAAATGAGTCCATGAAGCACAGATGATGATCAGAATACATATCTTTTTCATAGTGTTCTCCTTGCCATTGACATGCAGATCACAAAGTTCATTCCAATCAATGCCTGACAAATCAGTTGACCAAATTTCATTCATTTTTAGGTGTCCTTAGAATCCACTTCACTCTGAATCACGGCATGCATAGCGAACCATCCAGGCTCCAATGGCGATAAAAACTGCCCCAAGGATCAGCCCGTTATTCATTGTTTCTTTGAAGAACAAGCCAATTACCAGGGAAGATCCAATGGGGATAAAGTAGGCAAAAGAAGCGATCAGGATCACAGGCCCGTTTTTAACACTGATTTCATATAAAGAGAACGCAATACCGACTGGCCCCACACCCCCAAGCACAATCCAAAAAAGCATGTTCCATGACCAGGGGGGAATATGAAACCACGCCTTGGAAAAGGCGGCAAGACACCCCGCCATGATCGCGGTGATGGCGAAGTGGAAGGCGCTCCCTCCTTTTTCCTCTGGAATGTTCCACTTGCGTAATAACACCACGTACAGAGCCCACAGAAAGCCGCCCGTGATGGCCAGGGCATGCGGTACAAGATTTGTGGGCAGATGCGTGAAAAGATCAAATCCACGGGACAAAACAACACCAAACAGCCCCATCAAGATGCCAAAGACAGCCAAGGGTACCTTGGGCTTGCTGCCAAGCAACAGGATTCCCAACACCACCATCCAGACAGGCCACAAATAATTCAGCAGATTAATCTGTCCAATATCGGCCTCCGGTGCCATGCCAAACGCCTTGGCCAGCATGACCGTATACAGGGCCACGCCAAAGAAACCGGCCACCATCACTTTGAATGGCAGGCGAACCATATCGGATAAAGGTTGCCCTCGTAAATACTGGAGCACCACGGCAGTCAGTGATCCACAGCCTGTCATGCAGGTGAGATAGACCATGGATGATCCCATGAGTTCGGAGCCTCTACGAAAACATACACCACTCCAGCACCAAAACAGGATTGCAATAATCCCAAGCAGAATGGATCTTCTATTTGATTGTGACACCATGGTGAATCTTAATATCCCTTTTCTTTGATTTCCAAGCCGGCCGTATTCTGGCAGTCTAATTCTCATTGCCATTAATGGCAAGATAAACAACTCGGCAAGCATGGCCTTTGCTTTTCTCGTTTTTCTTGCTCGATATACGTACGTTCAGTTCGTGAGGTTCCTCGGGATTCAATTGAGATGAAAAGACATACAACCACGGAATATGTAAGCCTGCGCTCCACTTTGTGTAGAGATCTTGTTCTATCCAGAAACCCCCATCAATCCTGAATTCTATAATCCCCGCATCCGGACCCGCTGCCACAAAGAGCCCCACAGCGGTGCCCTTGAAATCGAGAGCAAAGCTGTCTCCTGGTTGTTGTCCCACTAACATTTGAACATCAACAAAACCAGGACGAGTTCCACCACCCACAGTGTTTGTCCATTTTTCGACCCGCTTGAATCCCTTTAGTGCCTTTGCCCTTTGGGGCATCAATAACCTGCCTAAGTCGTAACAGGTTTCATCCAACTTCTCGGGGAGAGGATAGGTTGTGGTTTTTACTGTTTTAGTTCTCTTGGACCAAGCTGCATTAAAACACCTTCCAATGGTGCTGCTGTAAATCTTGTGTCCAAAAGGTGAAGGATGCAGGTCTTTGAAATCATCTTCCCAGGTAAACTCTCCACGCTTGATACGCTCAGTGACCTCCAATGCCAAATTTATCGAGGGGAGGTGATAGTGCTCCGCCACCCTCTCATGATTCTTTATCACTGCAGGGATAGCGCCTCGATTGTAGTCTGCCATTTTTGGCGGATCCACAAAGTGCATGATGACAATATCGATGTTGGGATTGAGCGTACGCGCATGACGAACAATCCCTTCCATGGCCCGTATCTGCTCATCATCGCTGCGACCGTTGTACAGGTCATTGACAGCAGCTTCTTCAAAGAGGAGATCTACCTGACCGTTTTTGAAAACGTCTCGGACCAATCGAAAGGCGCCAGGCGTTGATCCTGTGGACGGCATGCCAGCATTGATAAACTCAAACTGTGTCTTGGGAAAACGCCGCTGCAAGTTGTGTGAAACCAGTTCTTTCCACCCCGCCATAGTGGTGATGGATCCACCCAGAAACGCAACGCGTCCCTTCTGTGTTTGCTCAAAGACGAGTCGAGAGTTTGTCAAACCATGGCGTAACTCAAAATAATCAGCCGCAGAGACAGGTAAATGTCCTGCAAGACAACACAAAACTAGCAACATGGTTCTTGGCATGCTTCTTCCTTTTTGGATAGATATGGGTTCTTTGTAATTCAGCTCAGTGCCACCTGTTTACATACTACCAGTGCGCATCAATAATTGCCTGTATGTGGGGATACTCATCATCTGCATGTTGTATGCCTTTCCCCTCGTTTTTTGGGGTCTGTTGTCACTCGCTTCAGTCATCTATCGACCCGTGACAATGTGGGTCTTCCTGTACTCAGCACGACGCCTGTTCAGGTTGTCCGACCTTTGCTGGCACAACTGTCGCAGATCAGAGAGGATTGTTTTGCCTTCATAGGCTTTGATCAGATTGTCCTTTTCTTCCGGGTCTCTCGTTAGGTCGAATAGCTGTTCATAATCCGGTATTCTATCCTTGAAATCAATATGTTTCTCGGAATACTTGCCGATGCCGTCATACATACGAATGTATTTCCATTGTCCCTTCCTGATCCCTTCCGAAAAGGGGGTATCGCGTCCCGTATAAAGGTTCTCCAAAAAGATGACATTACGCCACCTAACCTTCTCTCCCATTACCAGGGGAACAAGGCTTTGCCCTTCCATCTCTTCCGGCTGCCTGACACTGGCGTAGTCAAGAATGGTGCTGGTTATATCAAGACTTGAGACCAGCTTATCCACGTTCATTCCACGCTGACCGGCTGGCAAACGCGGATCATAGATAAAACAGGGAAACTTGGATGCGAGGTCATACAGAAGACCTTTGCCCCCCATACCGTATTCACCCATGAGCAAACCATGATCGCTGCCAAAGAGTATAACCGTGTTCTTATCCAGCCCTTTTCGTTTCAATGTCGCGACCATGTCACCGATGACCCTGTCAAGCCCTGTGATCTGTTGGTAATACCTGATATGATGCTCCAAACAGATTGTGCGATCATAGTTGTATGAGTAGCACTCGTTTCGCCCCTTGTCCTGGTCCATTACGGTCTTCGGAATATGGATGTAGGGATCAGTGGCCGTCTCGGCCGGGATCTCCACAGTCAAGTCGCGATAAAGACGGCCATAAATCGGATGGTCCTTCAGTTTGGGATTGTCACTGGCCGGAGCCTGCCATGGATGCATACTGCTGGTTTGAGACCCATGCGGCACGGAAAAGCTTACAGACAAACAAAACGGCTTGTGGGTCGGTGCCTTATCGAGAAAGCGTGTAATACTTTCACCCATGACAGGCGTGATAATGTCCTCACCCGAGTCGTGATAGTCCTGGCAGTTCTTGGCCGTTTTCGGAAAAAACCTGGCCCAGCCATCATGCCCACGCCAGAACTCAAATCTCTGTGCCGCTTGCCCCTTGAACGTGTAGTACTCAACGCCGAATTTGCCTATGAATCCGGTATAGTATCCGCTCTTCTTCAACAGGGCCGGATAGGACTGGGCCCATTGCGATTCATTCAGTCTATAGGACGACGTAAAGCCTACACCATTGACCCGTTCATGCATACCTGTGAACAGAGACACCCTGCTCGGAGAACAGGTTGGCTCGGCAATGTACGCATTACGGAATCGAACACCACTGGCCATGAGCTTGTCGATATTGGGTGTCTTGACCCAGTCGTGTCCCATGGCCCCAAACGTATTGTCCCGTTGATCGTCAGTGAGCAAAAAAATAATGTTGGGCCTTTCGCCTGCATCAACCGTAGTCGCGCGAGCCGAAAAGCAGAGAGCAGCCACCAAACTCCCAAAAACACATAAAAAACCACGTCGATTGACCATTGCTTACCTTTCATGCCTGCCCAACAAAATGCATTATCTCATGTTCACCGAATCACATCACCCGGTAGTGGCACGCCGCTTTTACTGAGAAGTTGGACACCTATCATGTACCGATCTGTCTTGGCAGATGTGTTGACATATCGCCAGACGAGTCGCTTGCGACGCGTGATCTCAAGGAGTCCCGCACCATTCTCCTTCTGGACAGCCTGATAGAGACCCATGACAATGTTGCCGTTGGGCTGAACATGTATCCCGCAAATCATGCCCATCTTGACCTCAGGCAACTCGTTCTTGTTGAACCTCCAAACCTGTTTCCCTTGGGCGTCAAATTCTGTAATATTGTTGATGTGTCCGACCATGGTATGGCCGTTGTCCAGCCGAACCGCTGAAAATGGCACGTCACTAACTTTAACTTCGAAAACAATGTTGCCTTTGGGTGTGTATTCTCGCACAAGGGATTTGCCTTTGTGACAGACGAGGTAATTGCCGTTCTGGAGCTTGCGAACCATCCTGAGATTATTGTGGTTGCCCGGCTGCATCAGAGGCAGCTTAAGTTCAAAAACAATCTTGCCCACTCTGTCGACTTCAACAATACGCCCTGCGGAGTTCTCGCCAACCATTGTGTTGCCGTTCTTGAGACGCTGGCAGGAAAAGGTTCCCCCCCCTTTCTGCTGTTTGGGCCTGTAAGACCATACGATTTCGTTTGTCTTCGGATTAATCTCTATGACATTGTTATCAGCATGCAGAATATTTCCGTTCTCCAGCATCCAGATATCGCTGCAGTTCTGCCCCTTGTGCTGCCATAGAATTGTCCCAGTATGGTCAAGCAGCAGTATACGTCCGCCACCCGTGGCCAACACCTGCCCGTTGAGAGTGCCGTGAATATATGGCCCTTGCGTACTGGCAGACACACCCGATATGCAAATGATGGCCAAGGAAAGAGCAAGTGTAAGTCTGGATGATTGTCTCATAGTCAGTTCCTTTCAATACAATAGTATGGTAAACGGTGGCTACCGAAATAAACAATGGGTATGGATACTTGCGATGGATTCTGGTTTTACCGATCCAATGAACCATTGAGGCGTGGGAGGCAGTCCATTCAGTGAGAGTCATAAATAAAGTGCTTTAGGCATGCAAAACGAAGCGACAATGGGCGTGTCTGCTTGCAGACTAACTTCTATGCAGAGACAACCCCGGCACTGATTTTTTCAAGAATGTCTGTCGTGGTTATTATACCAACCAGAATACCCGAGTCTCCTACAACAGGTAGGCAATTAAACTTCTTGATCAGCATGATGGCAACAGCCTCTTCTACGGTATGCTCAGGATTGATGATAATGACCTTGCGTGTCATTATTTGATGTGCTTTCCTTTTGAGTGTGTTGAGTGCACGGTTGTCCGCTCTGGGGAAGTCTACATCGGGGCTAAGGCCCAGCAGCACATCCCGATCTGAGACCATTCCGACGAGCCTATTGTCTTCGAGAATGGGAATGTGGTGGCATTGATTAAGCTCAAAAATTTTCCTAATCCCACCCAGAGTATCATCCATACCCGCGGTTATCACTTTAGTAGTCATGATTTCTGCAACAGTCATGCATTTTCTCCAAGCGTATCGCACATTCCCCTGCCGCAATGTAAACGTTTTATCTGCATTATAGGTCCTAAGCCGTCTCTACAAACAATGCCAGTTTATCCATCTCTTCAAGAAGTTTTGATCGATCAACCGGTTTTGTGATGTAGGCCTCACACCCTGCTCGAAAGGCGGCAAGGACAGTTTTCGGATCAGACAGTGAGGTAATCATGATCACCTTGACACATGCCAACTCGTCAATGCCAGCGGCCTCTTCCAGTTCACGAATGGCCAGTAACACTTGATGACCATCCATCTTAGGCATCATGATATCCAAACAGAGAAAATCATAGGGTTCGCCCTGGTCCAGAGCGGTTTTGAAGGCAGCCACTGCCTTTTCGCCATCAACGGCTGCATGACATTCACTGACTTCCGATAAAATGGTCTCAAGCACCATGCGTGCAACAAGATCATCCTCAGCTATTAGGCATTTCATAGTTTTTCTCCAAGTGCATCATAATCCACACAAATTAGGTGCAGTCGTTATACAAAGTATTACCGTGTTTTTCTTCTTTATCCAATCGGAATGACAGACCAGGTTCATGACTCCTAAGACATATTTTTTTTCTTTTTTTCAGCAGATACTGCTTTCAAGCCGGCTGTATTGATGTATTGTTCAAATATTCCTTCTTCAGTCCTCGCCAACGCATTTGCAGACAAACACATGGCAATCATCCAAATCGAAGGGATGACATTGGGTAGTCCTCAAATTGTAAGGTCGCCGCTAATGACTTCCGACGCTTCGTTATT
Source organism: uncultured Pirellulales bacterium (assembly GCA_964494325.1). Classification (GTDB taxonomy): domain Bacteria; phylum Planctomycetota; class Phycisphaerae; order Sedimentisphaerales; family Anaerobacaceae; genus JAIPFM01. Next base: position 8,784 of record CAZBTJ010000024.1, on the reverse strand, counting down.
GTTTCAGCTGTTCCAATAGAGCTTCCAATGACTTATCGGACATCTTCTGATTAAATACGCGTTCAATCAACGCTTGTTCTCTCCACGCCCTCACATACCAGTTATGCTTCGCATCGTTAACCGAGCCCTGGTTCCGCCCACTTTCTTGATGGCGTCACCTGCAGGAGGTTCCTAACCTTTCTTTAGAACACCATTGAACCAATCTCGAATCGTCTTCCTCTCCGGAATGTCGCGCAGCACCCACGTATCAGTGTGATTGGGGAAAGGCAACGCCTGAAAAGTGAAATTGCCTGACGGAAAAACATCTTCGAGATACGTCTTTGTGGCATCCACCGTCTTCTCATGACTGATGAATTGCGGTCTGTCGCCCAATCGACTCAGGCGTCTTATGGCCGAGTTCCGATCACTTTGTGCATATCCCCACTGTCTAACACCATCATAATGACTGTGGCACAGAAATCCCCTCCACAGTGAAGCGATCTCGTCATCATGGAGCCCAATGTAGTTACAGGCAATGGCGCCGCGTGAGAAGCCTGCAAGAAAAATATTCGACACGTCACCTCCATACTCCGTGCATATCCGATCGATCGTTCTCTTGCAGTACGCCACCGTGGCCTCGACATCCCCCCACCAGGTTGTCTCATTCCTTTGGTTTTTCTTATCCACAAAAGGCATGCAGACCCAGATAACGCCTTTGCCGCCTGAGATACCATACCCCAGGTTGCTTCCCTCAACAGTGCCCGGGCTGGTTCTCCACCTGTTTCCTGCGTATTCAACAATGACAGGATACGTCTTGCCTCTTTCCCAGTCAGTAGGCAAATAGAGCACGTGATACACATCACTGCCAGTATGGTTCTTGGCGAATTGCCGTACACGCTTGCCAGGAGAAGGTCTGCCATCTGTCACCTTGGGGGTGGTGAGATCAGGCGGTATTGTCTCAATGTCCATGGCAGACAACAACAATGGAGCAAAAAGAAAGCAAATGAGTGATAAGAGTGATAAGACTGTAGAGTATGAATGGCCCGTCACGCACATCCTGCCGAACCTGGTGATGGCATTTTGGTTCCTTATCCGACTAACCGTCTGTCCAAGCCTGTTTGTCATGGTAAGAAGCAAGAGTCCAACACCAGAAATCAAGATAACAGGGCCAATAGCAGTTTGAAGAATTGGACTAAGTTGTGATATGGATGGAAAGTTCATAATTTAGCCAAGCATGAGCCGATGCGGATCAAGGCTTCCCCAATCTGGATCTTGGAATCGCTGTGAACGCAGGCCGTCCGTCTGCATGTTAATCCTGTTGTGTTTGTTGACTGTTAAACCAAATGCGTATGAACTGATACCAGGAATTCATCTGTTTACCGAAAGGTCTATGCACTCTGAAACATCGGCAAGATCAGTGACAAAACCAGCATTCTCAAGGTGTCGAACCATGGCTTTCAGCAATCTTTCATCCCATTGAGCCAATGTCAGCTTTGCACTAATCCCAAACCACTTAAGTCGAAACGCGTTGGAGGCAGCGGTATTTCGCACAGCATAAAGGGTCACCTTCCCTTGCTTCTCGTAGAAGGCAATTTCCATATGACCACACCCAAAGTGACTGGTCAGGCAAAAATATCGGTACAAGAGGAACCCAACTCTCGGATATCGGTGTCGGACGGATATCATGCCGAAAGCTGTTTCCTTGGCAAATGTGCGTGGGCTTGGCCTCTGGTGCACGAAGAGCATCACATCTCCAATCTTCTGCGAACACAAACGAGTTTTATGTAACCCAACAAGTTCGCAAGCGCCAGCGCACATCTTACTACGAATGCAATTAAAGACAGCTCTAATCCCAGAATACATAGCAACAAGGTATATCCATCGATAAAACGCATCTGATGTGCGATTTGGCCTCATTCAGACATGCTCGTTTCTCTCCGCTTCCAGCTATGTGGTCTGGGCATCCCTAAGACATCGCAGACTGCCTGCATTATCTTTCAGTCGACCTATCAGTATTTTCGGCATCGTCACCCATTCCCTCAGGCGCATAGGCACAATTTGAAATGCATATTTTATCAAGATTGGCTCCATTTTACGAGTGGCAATGGTAAGGGTGTGTTCACCAGCTGTTACGCATGTGCCTTCTTGTTACTTGGCCCTGACAAAACTACTCTTGACGAGGGCATTGTCATAGACCTCTGTGCTTCTATGAACAAACCTCAGTGGTTTGTTTAACTCTCGCCGCTTTAGTGACGAATATCTTGGCTGTGACTATCAAGCCACTGAATGAATACGGCCACTTCACTTGGTTCCAATTTCATCGTACATGAGGAATCGACCCAGTCACCTCCTGCGACTGAAAAATGGACTACAATTTACCCTTTGCGCTTTGGCTCAACAAAGGTGACACGATCAACGTTGAGATAGTTACCATCGAAAACTTTTACAATATTCATACTTTCCCTCATACTGTCATATGTGATATTGGCGAACACGCCGATCAGTCGCGTCAATCTTCCGTCGCTTGCATCCGGCTTTTATGGTCTTCCTCCTGCGAAAGCATTATTTCGCTTGACACCATTGAATTACGCTCATCGGTGACAGTCAAGAACCAGGCGGTGGTGTTCGTAGGGGGACGTTCCGCAGTGATGATGTTCTGCTTAATCGTCGCCGGTTTTTCGGTCCAGGTTCGATTTGCTTCCCACTCTTGGCCACCTTTACTCTTGTCGTACGACGTGATGCCCAGGTGTGAATCCGTCGTGTAGTAGAGTCTTGCGGAGACAAGCTGCTTTGTTGTCTCAACGGTGGCTGTCACATTTCGTGTGCCAATCTCTGGGGTCATAATTTTGGCCAGTGGCGTACCATGGTTCAGATATTGATCGATAAATAGCTCAATCTCGCCGGGACGGTCAAATATGTGGCCATGCGCTAAAACTGGTGAGAATCGGATGTTCCTGTATTTCGCGTTGACCAGCAAATAGGTTTTTGCATAACTATCTGTTCGGTAGCAAAAATCCTTACCTCCATTGACAAACAACATGGGCATGGTTGCCGAGCCCACGTATTGGGAGGGATCCCAAAGCTGCACCCATTTTTCTTTGCCCCCCTCAGACATCTTTTTAAACTCATCAAGCCAGGCGCTGTTTTCATGAAGAAAGCCGCAGCCGTAAACGGGAACAGCTGCTTTGAAGCGGTTATCGAGCCCTGCTACAATGCAAGTCAGATAGCCACCCCAGCTGATTCCTGTAATGGCCGTCCGCTTCGAATCCACTTCCGGGAAAGAGAGCAGGAGTGAATGTGCGCGGATCACATTCGCCACGCCATGATAACTCCACTGTGACGTAATCGGTTCATTGATCGTATCAAATCGATCCGCGTGACTTCCACTGGGACCACCGTACGTCAATCGTTTTCTATCAGGTCCATATCCGCACAAGTCCATGGCCATCGCCGCATACCCTCGAGAGGCCCATAACGTCGCCCACTCGCTGAAAGCAAACCCGCTCCCGCCGTGAACTAGAATGATTCCAGGTAGATTCTTATCTTTGGCCGGATCACGGGCAAGCGTACCCGGGCTGGCATAGTACGTGAACACACGGGTCGTCTTACCCTTGTATGGCTCACTCTTGTAGTACAGCGATCGGACTTCCTTTCCCATGCCCCACTCAAACTCTGGCGACTTGCTCAATGCTTCCAGGTCCCACGGAGTTGTGTCTGGCAACGAATCCGCTCGCCGGATTGGTGCGCTGTCGCTGGAGAAAACGCACTCCACACTCACCGAGAAGATCACGATCAAGACCAGCCAAAAACGATAGCACAATTTCATCTTCGTCTCCATGCTTTAGTTCGTATGTACTCATACGGCAGATAACTGTCCCTGCCGGATGCCTTTAAATCATCTGGCAAACAAAATGGCTGTAGACGAGTGGGGTTAAATGAATCCATCTCGTTGTTACGTCCGGATCCGACGCGGCTATGGGTCGTCGTCTCCATCGGCCTTGTTGAAGTCCAGACGCATGTGTCTGTCGCCTTTCCGGATCTGTACGACATTGCTGCCATGAGTCGAGGTTAGGAACGGGGAGTCAAACACTCTGCCCGGCTGAAGATCGACGGGTTTTCCGTTGACCTGCGGCACAGCCAACGCCTTCAGCTCGAGTACCAGGCAGGTCTCATCCCCAGCCGGGTCGACGAAGCGGTACGTCGCGCGTCCGTTGACAATGCCGTGGTCGTGGTTACCGAGATAGGCGAGGAAATCATCCTGTGTTTCGTGCTTGCTCACTCGGGAGGTTACAAAGACGACCGGAGGCTTGTCTTCCTTGGGCCAGAGCCAATCGCCATTTTTCTCGCCTTCTCTGAATTCATAGTTCTTCACCGCTACATTGAATGTCCTGCTCAACACCTTGACGCCGAGCCAGGCATTTCCCTCTTTCAACACCACCCAGCCATCCTTCTCAAACGCTCTCTGTCGAAGCGTCTTAGGGAAGTAGACTCGCATCTGACCGGTCTGCTTTGCCCGTGGATGGTTTGCCACCAGCATCACGTTTTGGTGTTGAACCGCCACATGCTGATTGTAGGTCTTGCCGTTACCCAATCCCACAGACTGCGGAAAGATCCGCTTATTGGGACCCGTGGAAAAGATGACGCCCTGCCACCGATTCTGGGTATTGATGGCGGCATACTCAAGACCTGGATCAAGCATCCAACTGCCCAAAACGCTCTCTGGTGTCCAGTAGCTGTAACGAATCATTCTTCCGCCGGACCCATCCATCCAGTACCCGGTCTCGTCGGATGCGTTCGACGGTTTGGAACCCAGCTTGGCGGGCCGGACTGACTGGTACACAAACGGCCCTGTACCGGTCCGGTTCAATGCAATATCCAGGACTATGTCCGGCACTTCGTAGCGTGACATGACCAGTGCCATGTGGGACAGAATGCCATGGGTATTCCAGTACCAGCCTTCCATGCCCATCAGTGCCCGCCCCATCAAATCCCATGAATCCTGCGTGCCTAACTGAGCATAGTTCCCCTGGTAGCACCGCGTCTTGCCACCGCCGCGAACACCGTTCAGCTGGTCGATGGACCAGTCTGCCCACATGAGATGCAGGAGCATCTCCACTCGTTTCCTCACCCCAGGGGCCTCTGCGAATTCATACATGTTGACAAATTCGCCCACGAACCATTTTCCATAGGTCGGAGAGATCTCCACGAATAAGCCGTTTCCAGCACGTTCCAACGCGTATTGTGCGTAGTACGTCTCCCAGGCCTTGACATGCTCCGATGGCATGTGGCCATCGGGCAGTTTGCGGTCTTTGTAGGCATCCAGGTTCTGGACTGCCTGCAAGGCAAGGTAGGCACTGGAAAGATCCATCATGTCATGATTCTCGCTGCCCTGAATGAACCAGATGTTACAAAGATCCGCACGTTTGACACGGCTTTTACGGCAACCGTACAGAAAAAACATCTCCTCCAGCTTGACCTGTACATCGGGTTCCAGACGGCCTGGGTAGAATTGACTTTTCTCGCGGAATAGATAATAGATCCGCAGCCACCCCCGCATGCACCACTTCACCTTCTCGTCCCCGGCGAGCTCGGCAGTCATTGTCTTCTTCGGGCCAGCGGCTTCTACCCAGGCTTGGCGTATCCTGGCATTCGACCCAGCCAGATCCTTGCCTGTGTAAAGCCCGGCCAGCGCATAGACCAAAGGATGACTTGTCTTATCTGCAAGGACCTGCGACATGAGCCTGTCTCCAAAGGCACGGCGTCGTTCACGTGCTTTGGCAAAGTCCGGCGAATCAGCCGCGTGCGCCGTGGCAATTGCCGCCAATAGCATTATTGGCATGCCACAAGCTATTAATGTAAAAACCACCAATTGTTTACTTGACAGTTGCTTCACATGTCTGCCTTTCCAAATGGGCGAACCGCTTAGGAGTGTGTCTGAGAATCCCGTCGTCGGCCCGAGAGTGAACTGTTTTATATACTCTTGGATCAAGGCAGCCGCTGTTGTGTGACTGGCAAAGGTCCAAATGTTTAGTTACATGCGGCTTCTTCCAAAGTTTCTTAACCGGAGAACACGACTAGACTTGATGTCAATAACTAGAGACAAGACCCCTATTTTCTAGCAATACAGGATTGGATACAGAGCATTCGAAAATGAAGGGGTGTCTTGTCCTTTTGGACCATTTGATGTGCGCCTTTTGCTGGCCAACTATGAGCTAAGGTGCATGGGTCACCGCGTCGCCTTCAGCGTCTTGTTCGCAATTGACAAGTTGTCGCGTGGTCCCAGCAATTTCATCTCGTGCAGGCATAAACCGTAACGTCCTCCGGGCGGATTAAAGTCCAGTTTTACGCCATTCCAGCCGGGACTAAAATTCGCAGAGTAACACAACCACAAAGTCCTGCCATCGTCACTTATAAACTTGCTTGGAAAATTGAGGAAGTAGGCCTGTTCGCCGAAGTCTTTCAAGTAGACGACGATCCTCCAGGGCCCCGTGAGCGTGTCGGCTTCCAGGATGTATGAGTCCATCTTGGCGACTGTCGGCCAGCCATCAGTAATACACATTAGATATTTTTTGAGCCCTGGTACCCAGGTGGCCGTGACACAACCCATATTGTTGTTCCACTCAACCAATGGCTTGATGTTCTCGAAATCACGAGTCCAGACAGGTTTGCCGTTCGCGCCGTGCCCCCCGAAAAACTCATAAGCCTTGATGTCATTGATCGTATCGGCGGACGGCTTGACCCGTGCCAGGTAGACCTGATCGGCAGTAATCCAACTCAGATTGGCGTGCGCGAAGTCCGTATCGCAATCCTGTGCTTCAAATCCTCCTCCCGTGGCGGGCTTGACACAGCGACGCGGTTCAGGATCGTTCGCCATTGCGCCCATTCCCAGCATATATGCCTTACCATCGGGCGAATGTATCATGTTCTGGCCAAAATCCACAAAATGAGGCGCACCCATCTTTACTGGGCCGAGATACACCTGTGGCTCGGGAAACAATGGCGCTCCGGGTGAAAGAGGCGAAACTTCCCATGTCTTGCCCAGATCACGTGAGATTTGGAAACCCGGCATCGGCCCCAGATTCGGCCAGTTCCATGTGAATCCTTTGTGTTTGGTGCTTCCGGCTGGGCCAAGACAGTAGGTACCGTAATACCAAATACCGTTATGAATCAGTGAACCACATGGGTATCGTCCGTTGTAAGGCTTTGCGCTGGCCTTCTTGGGAGGAGATGTATTCTTGATGATTAACTTGAGTGGATCATCTCCGGTCATTATTGCATGGCCGGTATGCGCATTCTCTCCACTCCCGGAACCACATCCTACTCCGTCGGTATTCCCATCGGTCCAGGGAGAATACAGATTGCCATCACTTGCCCACGACGGATAGAACGTGTCGCCGCAGTGATAATCACTATGGCGGCTGGTGAAGAATATCCCCGTCAGTGTTTGCGATCGCTCGAACGGGCAGTCGTCAGGAACTTCAGATTTCCATGCGAATCCATTATCAGCGTCAGTTGGTGTGTTCTTGTCGCTGGCCGCTGAAACGCCAACCGTTATTAATACAAGCATTAAGAACAGTGATAAATGTCGTGTCATTGGGTATTCCTTTCTTTGCGAACGATAAGCTCAGGAGGCGACGCACATTGGCATCTCCTGGAGCTCGTTATCATTCTAATCAAAATGATTGTTTGTAGCCTGATTTACGACTCTTCTTCTTTTGATTTCGCTGAAAAGAACAAAAGGCCAGAACAAGCATACTTCTGGAAACAGGACAAGCTAACCGACAGCCTTGCTGTCCGGTTGAACGTTTGGTTCAACAGGATTTCCTGAAGGGGACTCAGTTAAGTAGAACTCATCATGACGAATCTCCATGGCATCAGTTCGATCTCTATTTAGCTCGTACAGTGCAATGCCACATGACATTGCAACATTGAGACAACTGTTGCGAACATGTCTTGCGGCCGTCGAACGCAAAGATCATGGGCGGCCTTGGCCGTCCCTTGAATTGCCATGTCGATCAGCTGCGATCTCTTACTCGGTTTAGCAGTTTCATATTGCATATTTTTTCATATGATCTGCAATGTGTTTAGGAATACTTGGCCAACTGTAGCCACCATGTTCATCCCATGATCTTGAGCCAGACATTAATCCAAAGCCTATGAGTTCGTCTTGCAGTTGATCATGGGGATAGACATACCAATGCCCTTTTTCATGAGACGCAGCCTTTATGACGTCGCCTCGACCGCTTGGTTCGATGATTGTTTCTTTCGATTCTTGATCACAAGTCGGATCGCAATGTACGGGAAGAAGAACAGCACAGACACCGCTGCCTTCGTCATCAACATTCCGACGTAGTGAATGATGTCAAACTGCGGTCTGGACATTGTCGCAATTCTTGAGTGGACACGATATGCAAGATCTCCGAATAGTTCCAGTGCACCCCACCAAATCAAGAGCACGATTACGCCGATTACAGTGCACCGGATCAGAACTTGCGCCACGACTTCAAGCACTTCGTCAACAGGGTTCGTGTTGCTCATTTCATTCCTCTCATCTTTGCAAATAACGCTTGCGTTCACACTCACACGCGCGGTTTACCGCGTCGCTGTGCAACGCTTTGTTATGTGCGTTCTACTTGGACGTGCTGTTTATCTGCAATAAATTCTTTTTACTTTCTGCCATGATATCTTCAATGATGTTAATCGCATTAAGCACACCATCTTCAGATTGGATTTTTTTACCCAAAATAGTCCCTGCTTCTTGAATCTCAATATCAGTCGTGACTTTACAAATAGCGTCTGCCAACT
>CAZBTJ010000023.1:42491-54112 GCA_964494325.1 uncultured Pirellulales bacterium | reverse complement strand
TGACCGTCTTGTCCGTGACCTGCTTATGTACAAACGGACTGAGAAGTATGTACGACAGAATATGACCATGACCCAGCGTGAGGCGATCAAAAAGATACTCACTAATAAGAACTTCCAAAATAACGAACGTCTCCGTGAGTTGCAGCAGCATGTTCGCATGCTCCTTGGTAAGGCCAGACTCTTTACCGATGGTGCTGAATTGGAGATCGGAGGCGAAGAACCGGTTTCACGACTGGTACAGGGATTCCATGAGTTGATCCTTCGGACCTATTCGAATCTTCGAATGCTCCGGGGAGTTACCTACACGGAAAAGGATGTTCCTCATTGCCTGAAGCTATCAGGAGGCAGCCTGTTTGGCGATGACGCCGCGATTCTATCAGAAGCAGAGCAGGATGTCCTGGCATTTGTTCAGGGAAACAGTCGGGGAGGCATACGTACCACACTAAAGGGCATCATCGAGAATTTCGAGCGACGCCCCTATGGATGGTACTATGCGGCAATTCTGTGCAATGTGGCAAAGATTTGTGCAAGAGGCAAGGTTGAAGTTCGTTCCGACAGCAACCTGCTGGAAGATAGTGCGCTTGAGCGAGCATTACTCAATACACGTGATCATGGCAACATCAGCCTGGAGCCGCAGATTGACTTCACCGCCTCTCAGGTGCGTCAGCTCAAGGAATTCTATGAAGACTTCTTTGACGGCCCCCCGCATGTCACAGAAGCCAAGGCATTGGGCAAAGAAACAGGCATTGCCTTTGAAAAACTAGTCCAAACGCTTGACGACTTGGCAGCCCAGTCAGCCCGATTCCCTTTTCAGGCATCTTTACAGCAGGCCAGTACGCAGTTAAGGGAATATGAAGACAAATCCTACAGCTTCTATCTCACAGAATTCAGTCAGCAGCAAGACGCCTTGTTGGATCTCAAGGAACAAGCCTTAGAGCCACTCCAGCGCTTCATGAGTGGCTCCCAAAAAGCATTGTACGAAGAGGCGGCTCGCTGGATAGAGGTTAATGAACCGAATTTCCCTTATGTCGAGGGGAATGATCCTGAGGTACTACACAAGCTCCTGTCTGACCCGACCTGCTACAAGGGCAACTGTATGCAGCAGGTGAAAGTTATGTTGGACTCCCTACGCCAGACGGTGACTGGCAAGATAGAGCAAGAGAAGACTCAAGCACTGGGTGTTACAGAGGCCATGAAGAATCGCATGGAGGGTATGACTGAGTATCAGTCGCTTTCATCGGATCAACAGACCGGACTTTCTGTTCCCTTTAATAACCTGACGGCCACTCTGGAACACCAAACTCTAATTGCAGTCATCCGTGATACTCTGCGTCGCTTTGAAGAACAGCAGTATCAGAAGATCCTGGCACGAATGTGTGAATTTAACCGAAAGGATGATGAATCAACAGGCCAACCTGATTCAATCGGGAAACCCAATGTTGAAGTGGTTGCCTTACGAAATATTAAACCTCCATTCAGCAAGGCCTGGTTGGCTGACACTGGGGATGTCGAAGCGTATCTGGCGGCTCTCAATGAGGCGATGTTGCAGGAAATTGGTAAGGGCAAGAGGATTCAGATATAGTTCCTCTGGGAGAACAACTATGATAAAAACGTTGGCACTAGAAAAATTCACAGCTTTTGACAAAATCCAAATTGAGTTTTCTCCTGGAATTAATGTCATTGTCGGAGAAAATGGCACAGGGAAGACCCATCTCATGAAAGCAGCCTATGCGTTATCCACTCCTTCTCGCGGAAAAAATGGACGGGAACCTGGAGAGCTCATTACGGAAAAGTTCTTAGGTGTATTCATGCCGGATGATCATCGACTCAATGAACTTGCACGAAGAGGACCCTCTGGGCACACCAGGATGGTGATAAATCTGCAAGAGGCAACCGAAGAAAAGACGATTGAAGCATCTTTCTACCTTGGTTCTTCTAAAGTCATTAAAATCGAAAATGAAGAGGAGTGTAAGCTCTCAAACAGTGTTCCGGTGTTCATTCCAACGAAAGAAGTGCTTTCGTTCTATAAAGGTTTTGTCAGTCTCTATGATCATCGACAGATAGCATTTGATGCGACTTACAGAGATATTTGCCAGGCACTCGATTTGCCTGAAGCCCGAACGGATGTCTTAGAGGAAAAAGCGAAATGGGCGTTAAATAGTATAGAAGAGATATGTGGGGGGAAATTTATCTTTCGAGGTGGTATCGTCAAATTTAAGCAATCCGCAAAAGAAGAATTTGCAGTTAATCTTATCGCAGAAGGGTTTCGAAAACTAGGCATGCTTTACCGGCTGATTGAAAATCAATCGATAGATCCTGGAATATCAGGGCCGCTCTTCATTGATGAATCAGAAGCGAATCTGAATCCGCGTCTGTTAAAAGTATTAGTGGCAATATTGCTTGATCTGTCTAGGAGGGGGCAGCAGGTTTTCTTAGCGACACATGATTATGTCTTATTAAAAGAAATTGATCTTCAAAAACGAGCGGGAGATGGTATTTCCTTTCACTCATTATACCGAGACTCTAAAACAGAGGAAATCTCTGCCGAGAGCACAAATAGTTACTTGAAAATACACCCGAATGTGATTGCTGATACCTTTGGTAGTCTCATGGACCGTGATATTCAAAAGTCAATGGGGGGACTGGGTAAGTGATCATTCAAGAGGCCAATTTAGAGTTTGATTTTCAAGATACCGTTCGAAAGGAACTGCCACTTGAAGGTGCCGAACCATGGACCAGGCCGCTTGCCGGGTCATGCCATGTCTTAAATATGGAAACTTGGAATCGCAATTTTCCCAAATGGCCTGTACATCGAATTAATTCAATGGATAACGGATTGCAATCAGTATGACAAATACAACACAGTTAAAACGTTTTGCTCAATACGCTAGAGAAACCTTGAGGACGCAGGTGACAGCGAAGATGGCACTGGTCTTGGACAAAGACAGTCTTGCCCGTCGTGAAAATCCGAAAGCTGTGAAAGAGCTAGAGAAACAGATTGAACAATTTGAGGAGGATGCGGTTATTGAGCAGGTGGCCTATACTTGGTTTAATCGTTTCTGTGCCCTGCGATTCATGGATGTTAACCGTTACACCCGCATCGGTATTGTATCGCCTGCTGAGGGGCACATCCAACCTGAGATTTTGGCAGAAGCTAAACAAGGTCATATTGATGAATCCCTTAGCCTAGATACCAAAAAGGTCTTTGGCCTTCTAAATAATACGGTCGCCAGCGACGAACCCCAACAGGAAGCCTATCGATTATTATTAGTAGCGGCCTGCAACCACTACCACCGTGTCATGCCATTTCTCTTTGAGAGGATTGCCGATTACACCGAGCTACTGCTACCTGACGATCTGCTCTCGGGTACGTCTATTGTGACTTATGTGCGTGAGGCCATGTTTCCTGATATCTGTAAGGATGTCGAAATCATTGGTTGGCTTTATCAGTTTTATATCTCCACGAAGAAGGACGATGTTTTTGCTGCCTTAAAGAAGGGGAAGAAGATCACGCCAGAGAACATTCCTGCGGCAACACAGTTGTTCACGCCTCACTGGATCGTTAAATACCTAGTGGAGAACTCCCTTGGCCGTCTCTGGATGCTCAACCGACCCCAGTCGAAACTTAAACAGCATATGGAATTTTATATAGAGTCTGAGCAGGCAGAGACCGACTTCCTCAAGCTGAGCAGCCCCGAAGAGATTAAGATCTGTGATCCGGCTTGTGGTTCAGGGCATATGCTGACCTATGCCTTTGATCTCCTCTATCTCGTCTATGAAGAAGAAGGCTATGAACTCAATGAGATCCCGCGATTGATACTGGAGAATAACCTATATGGAATCGAAATTGATGAGCGGGCTGGTGAACTGGCAGCCTTGGCCCTGGTGATGAAGGCCAGGAGAAAATATAAACGATTTTTAGCCAAACCAATTCAACCTCATATTTGCGTGTTGAAGAATATTCGTATTGGTATAGAGAACTTGAAAGCCTATGTCGATGAAGTGGGCCAAGATCTGTTTACAGCCAATCTCTATGTGCTCTTGCAGCAGTTTGAGGAAGCGGATAACGTTGGTTCGCTAATCCGGCCTGCCGTTACTGATGTGGAAGGCATCCGTACGATACTTGAGGACAAGAATCTTGGTTCACATATGTATCTTAGTGCCACGCATACGCAGGTACTTGAGATCCTCAAACAAGCGGATTACCTGGGGCCGAAATACCATGTGGTGATTGCCAATCCGCCGTATATGGGGCAAGGCGGGATGAATGAGAGATTGAAAACCTTTGCTAAGAATAACTTTAGTGCAGGCAAAGCTGATCTGTACGCCATGTTTATTGAGCGAGCACTTAAGCTGGTACTCTATCGGGGAAGTGTGGCAATGATAACGATGCAAGGATGGATGTTTCTATCCTCGTTTGAAAAGCTGCGATTTGCAATTCTTCAGGATGCAACTATTCTCTCGATGGCCCATCTGGGAGCAAGAGCTTTCGACTCTATCGGTGGCGAGGTCGTTCAAACAACTGCGTTCGTAGTTGGCCTTCTCGTAAATGGAAAAACTAAATCAGCTTTTTTGGATTTAACAAGTGGAAAAGGGGAGCAGGAGAAACAGGATCTCTTTCAGTTGCACAAGGATTGTCCACATCTAGCTACTCTGGAGGCGTTTAAAAATATTCCAGGACTCATAATAGCCTATGCCATAAGCGATAAAATTGCTTCTGCTTTTGAAGCGAACCCTTCACTGGGAAATATCGCAGATCCAAAACAGGGTTTGGCGACAATGGATAATGAAAGGTTCCTGAGGAGTTGGCACGAAGTTACTAGGTCAAACAGCCACTTTACATGCTTATCTTCTGACGAATGTATTCAGTCAAAAAAGAAATGGTTTCCAGTTCAAAAAGGAGGAGAATTCAGAAGGTGGTACGGCAATAATCATTACTTAATAAACTGGGAAGATGCAGGTAAGGAAATATGTGATCTATCAGTGAAGAGGTACGGTTCGATAACCAAGAGAGTGGTTAACAGAGAATCGTATTTTAAAAAGGGGCTAACCTTCTCTCGCATTGGAACAGGCACATTTTCTGTGCGGTACATGCCAGTGGGATTTATTTTCGAAACAGCAGGATGCGCAATCTTTCCTGAAGAGCACGTGAATTCGAATATTATGGGGTATTTGAATTCTTCAGTAGCACAGGAATTCATTGAAATACTTGCACCCACACTAACCTTTCAGGTCGGCGATATTGCCAAGATTCCAGTCAACCCATATTTACCAATAGAGAAAGCACAGCAGATTAACTGCGAGAATCTAGTTGATGTGGCTACGACAGACTGGGATTCCTACGAAACCTCTTGGGGTTTCACTTGCCCCCCGCTGCTGAATCCAGATTGCCGCCAGCCAACCCTACAGGTCACCTACCAGAAGCTCCGCGCCCACTGGCGGGAAATAACGTTGGAGATGCAGCGGTTAGAGGAAGAAAACAACCGCATCTTCATCGAAGCCTATGGCCTGCAGGATGAACTGATGCCGGATGTGCCGCTCAACGAAATCACCCTGACCTGCAACCCGCATTACCGCTATAGCGGCGAAAAGAGCGATGAAGAACTGGAGGCGATGCTGCTGGCCGACACCATGCGTGAACTGGTCTCCTATGCCGTGGGCTGTATGTTCGGTCGTTATGCGCTAGACAAGCCGGGGCTGATCCTGGCCAACCAGGGCGAAACCATTGAGGACTATCTGAGAAGGGTTCCTGAGCCGAGCTTCCTCGCCGATGATGACAACGTCATCCCCATGCTCGACGACGACTGGTTTACCGATGACATCACCGAGCGATTCCGCGAGTTCCTGCGTGTCGCCTTTGGTGAGGAGCATTACGAGGAAAACCTCCAGTTCATCGAGAAGTCGCTGGGTAAAAACGGCAAGCCCCGCGATATCCGCCACTACTTTCTCAAGGATTTTTACGGTGACCATGTGAAGCGCTACAAAAAACGCCCCATCTACTGGCTGTTTTCGAGCCCCAAAGGCGGCTTTAATGCCCTGATCTACATGCACCGCTACCGCCCGGATACAGTCAGCGTGGTTTTGAACGACTACCTGCGAGAATTCCGTACCAAGCTTACCTCCGAGAAGAATCGTCAGGAAGCGCTTAGCATTAGCACCAGCGCCTCTCAAGGAGAGAAAACCGAAGCTCTGAAAAAGACTGAAAAGATCAAAAAGATGATTGTCGAGATGGAAGAGTACGATCGCGAGGTGCTCCACCCCAAGGCCACCGAGCAGGTGCCCATTGATCTGGATGAGGGCGTGAAGGTCAATTATCCTAAATTTGGTAAGGCCTTAAAAAAGATAGCGGGTTTGAGTTAGAATGCTAGAGCCATGAATGGCTCAGAATCAAGACAAAGGAGACATATCCGTGAATATAAACGCTAGCATTATTGATCAGCGCATTAGTGGAATTATCGGTGATCATCCCGAATGGGTACCTTTTCCAAATGATCTAGATAAACAGAAGTCCGCAGCCTTTATTCTACTGTGCATGTCAACTGCCTTGGAAATTACTTTGGGTGAAGCCTCTGAGTTGTTAACCGAGGGCGGCAATGATGCCGGGGTGGATGGTTTGCATATCGGTGAGGCAGAAGATGGCGAATTTACTGTGACAGTATTTCAGGGGAAATACAAAGTAAAGAATCTTGATGGCAAAGCCAACTTTCCTGAGAATGGTATTCAAAAAGCAATTAATACGGTGCAGACCCTGTTTGACCCATTTCGCAAAGTAACACTCAATAATAAGATTGAGCCCAAAATTGAAGAAATCAGATCGCTTATTCGTGATGCCTACATTCCTTCAGTGCGTGTGGTTTTATGTAATAATGGTGCGAAGTGGACTGACACGGCACAGCTATGGATAGATAGTGCTTCATTAGACTATGGCGACAAGGTTCATTTTGCCCATTTCAACCACGATAGTATCGTTAGAGTATTACAACGAAGCCAAACAGTGGATGCACAGATGGTTTTGAATGGAAAAGCGATTGTAGAGGATATGAACTATTTGAGGGTTCTGGTTGGCCGTATATCTGTACAAGAAATACAACGTTTGTTTAATGACCATGGGGATCGATTGCTTGAACGAAATATTCGGCGGTATTTGGGACTACATAGTAATCGAGTAAACAAGGCAATTCATGAGACATTGATCAGCCAAGAAAAATCGGACAAGTTCTACTTCTACAACAATGGCATTACGGTTGTATGTGACAAATTTGATTACAATGCCTTTCAAAAAGAAGACTATAAAGTCCAGGTCAAGAACATGCAAATTATTAATGGTGGACAAACTTGCCGAACGATTCAGGAAACCCTTAATAACTTTTTTCCTGACATTGTATCTGAGTCTGCTTATGTGATGATTCGCATTTATCAGCTTGCTGAAACGGAGAAAGAGTTTGTTCGTGATATCACCTATGCTACAAATAGTCAGAATCCAGTTGATTTGCGAGATTTACGATCTAACGATGAAATCCAGAAACAACTTGAAATGGGTATGCAGGATTTACAATATACCTATAAACGCCAGCGTGAGGAGGGTGGGACAGGTTCCTCTGTGCTAACCAGCTCGATTGTTGCTGAGGCGACTCTTGCCATTTGGCGAGAGAGGCCGCAGCAGTCCAAGTTTAGACGTAAAGAGCACTTTGGGAAACTATACGAGCTCATCTTCAAGGATTTAAATGCAGCTCAGGCAATTTTGGCTGTCAATATATTTCGGTATGTTGAAAATGAACGTAAACGTCCCAGCACGGATAGTCCTCCTGAATTTTTACCCTATGCCTCACATTATCTGGCCATGCTTATTGGGAGCTTATTGCTGAAAGCCCAGTCAATTAAGTTGCCCCAGGTGACGCATCGAAATTTTCAGGAGTTGACTACCGAATTTGAAGCCCAGAAAGAACAGTATCACCAGCAAGCTATAACAATGCTGAAGGAGGCGTTGGTACAATGCTATGGAGAACGATCCGTATCACTTCAACAATTGTCTGCTACGTTTAGACGAGGCGACCTATTAGAAATGTTGAACCAGACATCTTAAGGTATTTTACTGAACTCTTTTCGTGTTTATGTGTAGTTCAAAAGACAATTATGAAAACAACTATAGGACAATCATTAACCAAGCTGTTTGAAAAGCATCGTATCCTTTTCTGGTATGATACCAAAGAGGAGTTGCGCAAAGAGTTTGAAGCACTGAAGCTGCCGGGGGTCAATAAGGTTGATGTCAACAATAATGAGTTTGGTCTCAAGTTCCGAATGCTTCGCGAGCAGTCTGATCAGAAGTTTCTTCTTTATCACGAGGGACCACGCCCAGATGATTTGAACCATTGGCTGCTGGATGTGGAACTGTCGCAAGGGCAGTTCTATGTAGATCAGGCGTCTCTCTGGCTGATCGAATTAGGACTCGGTTTGGAATTCGCGAAGGTGGTTGAACCTCATGTTGATTTTCTGAATCACGCCAAGCGACGCGATAGCCTGAAGAAACTACTGAAGCCAGATGATACACCCAGTATGTTGCGGTTAAAGATGCTGGCAGTCTGTGCTGGCGCTGAGCCTCGTATTGATGATATTCTGGAGAATCTCCTGGCAGAGTCAGCAGAGAGACGCGATGACAAGATGCAGCTCGTGCAACGGTGTGGTTTGGAGGGATTTCTCTGGGAGCAGGTCAAGCGGTGTTATGGGTACGATTCGGATTCTCCTGGACTCCATGATTTTGCTATTCAACTCTTCAAAGACTGCTATTACATGGCCCTTGATCCCAATTATCAAACAGCCGTGGACAACCAATACGCTAGGCTGAACAATGATGCCATGGTTTTCTTGAGACGGTGGAAGGACAGTCGGCAACATGAAGCGTGCTTTGAAACACTATCCCATGAGTGTGCTGATGTGTTGGCTATTCAGCAGGATTTGGGGCAGCGTGACTATCAGCATCTGTTGGAGCTGGATCTGTTTCGGCTGATTGACCAGAAGATCTTGAGTGATCTGACAAAGGCTGTGGCTGAGCGGACCCTATCAGCAGGTGACTGTGCGATCCAGGTTCGGCAACGTCGCCGGGGCCATTGGTATGGTGATTTCAAGCATACGTATGAAGCTGTGGACTTTGCAGCTCAATTCATTTACACAATGACAGAGGTGGATTTGTCCATCGAATCCTTGGACGCGGGTATTCAGCGATATAGCCAGACTTGGTTCCGACTGGACCAATTCTATCGAAAGTTTATATTTCATGTGCAAAAATCAGGACAAGTGTCTTTGCTGGAAAAACTGATTGATCAGGTTGAGAATCAATATAACAACAAATTTCTCTTGAAATTGAATGATCAATGGCAGGGTGTTGTGGACAAGGTGAAGACCTGGGACATGTTTGATCCTCCGGCTCAAAAGGCATTCTTTAAGAAAACTGTGGAGACTCCCTTTCTTAAGAAGGGCAAGAAGGTATTCGTGGTGATCTCAGATGCACTCCGCTATGAAATTGGCGAGGAACTGGTCAGTCTCATTCGTCGAGAAGATCGTTACGGTGCTACGATTACCCCATCCTTGGGAATGCTTCCCAGCTATACGCAGTTGGGCATGGCCGCGTTGCTCCCCCATAAGACACTCACCTTGGCACCCGATGGCTCTGGTGGGGTGTTGGCGGACGGCAAGAGCACACAGGGGACGAGTAACCGAAACAAACTCCTGGTCAATGCCGTGGCAGGTAAGGGGATTGCTATCAGGGCGGAAGATGTTCTGGTGCGTAACACGAAAGACTGTCGCGATTTATTCCGTGATCATAAGGTTGTTTATGTCTATCACAACCGTATTGATGCGACGGGTGATAAGCGTGATTCTGAGGGGCAGGTCTTTGGAGCCGTCGAAGAGACGCTTGGTGAACTTGTCCTGATCATCAAGAAACTCACAGCCGCCAATGCCAATAATCTGATTGTGACCAGTGATCACGGTTTCATCTATCAAAACCGGCCTATTGATGAGAGTGATTTTTCAAACGCAGACGTGTCGGGGGATCAAATCCTGTTCAAAGACCGCCGCTTTGTGATCGGGAAAGGATTAAAGGATGATCCAGGCTTACGGCGTTTTTCAAGTGCTGAACTAGGACTGGATGGAGACCTGGAAGTTCAAATACCAAAATCCATTAACCGTTTGCGTCTCAAGGGGGCTGGAAGCCGATATGTGCATGGTGGTGCGTCTCTGCAAGAAGTGGTTGTTCCTGTGATTCATATCAACAAAAAACGCGAAAATGATGTAACTGCTGTTGATGTTGAGATTCTCCGGGGTGCGACTTCAGTGATCACCTCTGGACAGTTGGGTGTGGTCTTCTATCAGACAGGGCCTGTGAGTGATAAAGTACAGGCGCGATATCTCAAGGCAGGGATCTATACGGAAGCGGGTGACTTGATTTCAGATAGTCATGACCTGGCGTTCGACTTGACCGCAGAGAGTCCGCGGCAGCGAGAACAGCAGGTACGTTTTGTCCTGAGTCATCAGGCAGATAAGGCCAATGACCAGGAAGTTATTTTGAGACTTGAAGAGCCCGTGCCTGGGACGTCGCATTTCAAAGAGTATACGACACTCCGATATCGCATGCGTCGATCATTTACCAGCGATTTTGATTTTTGAGGGAAGCGTAAATTATGAATGGCCTTGATCAAAAGATTAATGAACACTTTGCAGGTTTGGTGGTACGAAAAGACTTGGTGAAAACCGTCAAGGGTAATGCCATTGTGCCAACCTATGTGCTTGAGTATCTGTTGGGCCAGTACTGTGCGACAACTGATGAGGCCAGTATTCAATCGGGTATTGAGACGGTCAAGGAGATCCTTCGCAAGCACTATGTTCATCGGAATGAAGCAGGTTTGATCAAGTCTGTGATTAAGGAAAAGGGACGGCACAAGGTCATTGATAAGATCGGTGTGGCCTTAAATGATAATCAGGGCGTGTACGAGGCCACCTTTGCCAATCTGGGCATTAAGAAGGTGTTGGTCGATACGGATACGATTAAGAAGCATCCGAAGCTTTTGGTGGGCGGCGTATGGTGTATCTCGGACTTGGAATATGAGTTGTCCGACGACAAGAATGTGTGCCCGTGGGTTCTTAGCTCGATCAAGCCCATCCAAATGTCTCATTTTAGTCTAGACACCTATCTGGAGGCTCGGAAGCAATTTACCACTGCGGAATGGATCGACCTTTTGATTCAAAGCATAGGGTTTAACCCTGAGATGTTGGGGCAACGCAATAAATTGCTCCAATTGGTACGCTTAATTCCGTATTGCGAACGTAACTACAACTTGATTGAACTTGGTCCCAAAGGCACTGGGAAATCGCATATCTACTCTGAGTTTTCACCCCATGGCATTTTGATTTCTGGGGGGGAAGTGACTGTTCCAAAATTATTTGTGAACAATAGCAGCGGAAAGATTGGGCTAGTTGGCTACTGGGATACTGTAGCATTCGACGAGTTTGCTGGCAAGAAAAAGCGAGTGGATAAGGCATTGGTCGATATCATGAAGAACTACATGGCCAATAAGACTTTCTCACGTGGAATAGAGACGATTGGGGCTGAGGCTTCCATGGTATTT
>CAZBTJ010000023.1:34136-42481 GCA_964494325.1 uncultured Pirellulales bacterium | reverse complement strand
GTCAGCAGATTAAGAAGCGGGTTAAGGGTATTGAGGCTTCCATGGTATTTGTGGGCAATACCCGTCATACAGTGCCTTATATGCTGAAGCACTCGGACCTATTTGATGAACTGCCGGAAAAGTACTATGATCCTGCGTTTATTGATCGACTCCATTTTTATGTTCCAGGATGGGAAATAGACATCATTCGAGGTGAGATGTATTGCCTGGGATATGGATTTGTAGTGGATTATCTGGCAGAAATCCTGCGAGCCTACCGCGATCATGACTTCTCTCAACAGTATGCAGAACACTTTACACTATCGAGCGATATCTCAACACGAGATCAAGATGGCATCAACAAGACCTTCTCTGGATTAATGAAAATACTGTATCCCCATGAAGGCGCGACCGTTGATGAAATTGAAGAGGTCCTTAAATTTGCCATTGAAGGGCGCAGGCGTGTTAAAGATCAATTGATCCGAATTGACAAAACGTATCCACCAGTACGCTTCGAATATGCAAAAAAAGATGACCAGAAGGTGTTGGTGAAAACACTGGAGCAACAGCAATACCCGCAACATTACACTGCCCAGGATGAATTGGGTGCAGAGGCTGAAACAGAGACTCCAGAGGGACAGGCAACACCTGAGTCAACCTCTCAGCAAGAGTCAAAACCAATACCACAGCATTTAACCTTCCAAGAAAACCAAAAGGGTATTTCATTCGATTTGCTCTTCGGGCCATATCTGAAGGGGGCTACCGAAATCATCATCACAGATCCCTATATCCGTCTATTCTATCAAGCCAGAAACCTGATGGAGTTGTTGGAGACGATTGCCAGAATCAAACCCGAAGAAGATGAGGTCATTGTCCAGCTAATTACGACCCAGGATGAATTCAAAGCCCCCCAGCAACTTGACTACCTACAGAAGATGCAGGGCTCATGTGTCACTACCGGCATTCAATTTTCATGGACATTTGATAAGAGCAACACCATTCATGCCAGGCATATAGTAACCGACCAAGGCTGGAAGATCCTCCTGGACCGCGGCCTGGACATATTCCAACAGTATGAAATGAATGACTCTTTTGCCATGGCAAACCGCCTTCAGAACTTCCGCTCCTGCAAAGCATTTGAAGTCACATTTCTCAAAAACGAAACGGTAGATAGTTAATGAGAGAATTAGAGTTAAAAAGGGCAGGATCGCCAAGTGAAATGTGACATATATTCATTAGTGATTAGCTTCGTGTGCCTGGTTGTCCCATTAATGACGTTCGTCGAAGGGATTTTTGGCAAGTAGGATAGCCATTGCAGAAAGTTTCGGAACCAATGGTTGTAGAATGCTGGCAAAACTGTTCTTGTTTTGCTGTCAACTCATCGGGTTTCATTCTGATTTATCCTTCTGGGGGATTGGGGGGATGGTATCTGGGTCTCTATGAAATTCTGAACTCTGATGTTGGTTTTGTTAGATAGGCCCTCACATGCTTGAATCATTTTGATCAGATCTTGAATCTTGATTCCGTCGGCCAACCATGTCCTGTGGGCATGGTCAGAGTTGATCCGCTTCGCGGGGCTTTTTTTAATAGACTCCTCGGCTGCGCTCGGAGTGACAGAGTCGTATTCGACCGATGATGATACAAACGAGGTGACTTTGTCCCGAGCTTGTCGAGGGATCTGTTGGACAAGTATCCGTGCTAGCGGATTCCCTATGGATACCCCTTTATGCCTCGGTGCCTTTACGCTTTTCTAAGCCTCTTTGAGACGTCCGGATACAAAACGATGCAGTACGCTTGAGATCAGTGTTTGGTAAGGGATTCCTGTTTCGACTGCCATGGCTCGGATGGCTTCTAGGTCCTTGGATGACATTCTGATATTTAACCGTTTGTCCTTTTTTAGGGTATCCTGAGCATATTTCTGATGCTTGGAGATCTGGCTTTTTAGAGTCTTCACAGATTGCCACTCACCACGTTCGATGGACTCCATGAGATCTTTTTCGTCTTGGTCGAGGTATTGTTTTTTCATGAGATCACCTTAAATACTTCTGGCTCATAGGAGACCTGGCGATCCTGGGTAGATTCTTGCTGGGTCTGTTCCATAGGCAATACTGTGATATTGATCCGCGAATGCGCACGAATACGAGTGTACAGACGTGTTTAGCCAGATTCCATGGATTACGACTTCGGAGGTATCGACGTGGATGCCTGGGGCTGAAGGGCCTCCAATACCTTATTGGCTCGATCCCGCGTCTTTTTGCTTTGAACGGTTTCGGTGACTTTTTGTAGGATGGTTTGCACGTGAGTTTTCTTGTCTTTGGCGATCTTCTCGGCAATGAGCACGGCAGCCAGGCCCGCATCTTCCGCGAGCGTGGGTTGATCCATGAAGGAGGCCGCTAATGTCAGTGACTCAAGCGTTGGGATTTTGCCGAGCGTGCCCAGCACAAGAACCTTCTCCTCTTTGCGCGTGGCCAGTTTCATGGCCTCACTCAGTGTGGCAAAGTCAGGCGTACGATCCTTTCCAGGGCTGGCCAGGCGAGCCAGGCCGCGGATTGCCAGAATATGATTCCTCAGGTTCTTTTTGTCGTGGGCCAGTGTTTTCAGGTAGGGGGTCGCGGCACGATCGGGCCAGCCAGCAAGCACCCGTACAGCCTCACTGCTAACGCCCTTGTCTTTGTCCTTCAATTTTGTCACAACTTCGCTCAAGGCCTTTACGCCCCCGGCTTCAGGAAGGGCACGTATCAGGGAAATACGTGTGGCTGCATCTGCCCCCTTAAAACCGGCAATCACGGCGTCGGCGGTCTTTATTCTTCCGCGTCTACAGGTGGCTACCAATGTGAGTGCCGCTTTCCTGCGTTCTGATTTATCCTTGGCTGATTTGAGATGTTTCACAATGACGGCTGTGTACTCTTCACTGGCCATGGCACGGAGTGCGTCCAGAACAGCCAACCTGACTCCCAGGTCGGAATCCTCCAGGCTTTCGAGCATTGCCGGTATTGACTGCGTTACCTTGCGGTCAACGAGCGCACCCATCAATTCGATTTTTGTTTTTCCATTGGCTTTTTTTATGGCCTCGATCATGGCGACATTCATGGCGTCACCACGAAGTAGTCGAAGGCTTTGCCTGGCTGCTTCCGTTTCTGGGCCTGTGCCTGTGGCCGCCATCTTGGCCAGTATGGGCACATCAGCAGGGTTGGCCACGCCGGGTAGGGCACGTGCTGCCACGTCGCGAATGGCTTCGGTCTTGCTGTTGAGCATGTCAAGGATCGTTGGCCTTGCCACAGCATCACCGCGTTCACCCAGCGCATCAATCAGCCTGACCTGCAGGTCGGTTGTGAGTGTCGGTAGCAGTTTTACAAAACGCCTTGTGGCATCCTCACCCGGTACGCTCTCACGAATCTGTTGGAACGCCAGTGTTCGCATGTCATTGTCCGAGCCGTTGATCAATTCGACGATCATATCCACGACGTCGTTTTCAGCGCCTTGCGATTCATTCGCGAGAAAAAAGGCGAAACTGATTGAGACAAGAAGGGCGGTGAGAAGGAGGCAGTCGGCGTGTTGTGCAGTCTTAGTCTTCATGATTTTGTCTTTTGTTAGGAAGGCCCGCGCCGATCAGATGTCGGCGCGGGCTTGGTTTTTGAGTTATCTTGTGAAGTTTTGAAAACTTCAAGTTTTCAGTTTTAAGTAGGCAGTGTTCAGTATAAAAAACGCATTTTTCTAAAAACTAAAAACCAAAAACTGTACACCACAGGGTTTTTTTACAAAAATCCTGTTATCTGTTTGTCTATTGCGTTACGTTATTTTAGAGTTGCCGCAGTCAGCATGCCTTTCATGGCAGCCACCTTGATGTGTTTGGGCTGATTGTCGCCCTTGAGCCCGGTGTACAGGGCGATGGCCTCCGCTTTTTCCCCGGCAGCCAGGAACTGCTCGGCACATGTCAGGCAGGCGTCAGCCACTGGCAACTTCATATTTGAAGGCGCCTTTGGGGCGAATCCGCTCAAGGCCTTTGCCGCTGCAGACGTGCCGATCAAGCCCAGTGAGTTGGCTGCGGCGCGCGCCACCTGAATATCTGAGTCACCAAGAAGTGCGGCAATGGCCTTGGTACTTCTCCTGTCACGACGTATGCCCATGGCACTAATAATGCCGGGTTTGAGGGTGTTGCTTACCTTTGGCAGCGCGTCCCGCAAAGCTGCGTTTGCTTTCCTGTTGCGAATGCGTTCCAGTGCGTAGCGAGCGATGTGTGAGGTTGCCTCATCTGGCAGAAGCGCGGCCAGGGCCGAGACAGACTGACCTGACCCGATGATTCTCAGCTTGCGGCAGACATAATCCTGCGCGGACCGTGAGATGCCGCCAACCAGTATGTCTACCAGGCTTTTTTCCAGTGTCTTGCGTGCGGCAGAATCGCCATATGTGGTATTGATCGCCTGATCAATTGGATTCAAGGTCTCGCGGTCTGCGCCCCAATCGTAGGTTTTAAGTGCTTTTAAGGCCTGGTCTACTGCGGCGGAATCTGTCTTGGCAACGGCTTTGTTGGCGGCCAGAGTCGCCATTCCAGTGGCCAGTGTGGCGCCTGTCATTTCTTTGTTTATCATAATAAAGTATCCTTGTTGCAAGTATCGGTTCTTTAGATTACCCAGGGCTCTCTTCTGGCCACATCGACAAGGCGATTGGCTTCACTGTCGTCAATGAACGCCTGCTTGACGGTGTCCCATTTCAGCGAACGTTCGAGTTCGTAGGCCGCGAGGAACAGGTGGCATACTGTGGCCGTATGGATCGCGAATTCGATGTCACGGAAGGGTCTCTTGCGAGTCTTGACACAGTCGATAAAGTCACCGTAGATGCCGCCGGTTCCTGCGTAACTGGGGACCGGTTTGGAGGGACCTTTTTCGTTTGTGCCAATGACGTGCATGTTGCCTTGGCCCGGGTGGTTGTGGTGAATCAGCTTGCCATTTGGATAACGGCAGGTCGCGAATTTTTTACCGTTTTCGTTGTGGAAGATGACTTCCTCGGGTTCCAGTTCCCTGACGTCGATGGCGAAGGCTGCCCCGCCAAAGTGATGTGCGCCCCAGTCGGTCATGCCACCGCCGGAGTAATCTTTGAACGATCGCCAGCTTGTGCCGTTGATATTGTAACTGCCGCTGCATCGGTACGGGTGGTAGGGTGCCCAGGGGGCTGGACCCAGCCATCTGTCCCAGTCAAAGCCCTCGGGGACTGACTCGCCCTTCAAGTTACATTCCTTGGGCAGGGGCCCCACATTCACATTGATTGACTTGATGATGCCCTTGTCTCCATTCCAGCAGGGGTCGACAATTTTTCGGTAATCACCGAGCACTCGCTGACTGCCACCGGAGACCACGCGACCATATCGTCTGGCTGCATCGATCATCAGCTTGCCTTCTCGGAGTGTCTTGGTCTCAGGCTTCTGGCAGTAGATATCCTTGCCGTTGCGACAGGCTTCAATCACGATGATCGCGTGCCAGTGATCCGGCGTGGCGCAATGAACCGCATCAATGTCGTCACGGATCATCACGTCTCTGAAATCGTTGTATGCTTTGCAGTCCGTGTTGCCGTACTTTTCATTGATGCGTTTTATGGAGCTCTCGCGAACGCCCTTTTTCACGTCGCTTACCGCGACGTACTGGACGTCACTTCGGCCCAAAAATACGCCCTGGTCCCCCCGGCCCATGTTGCCGATTCCGATACCGGCCATGACGATACGGTTGCTCGGTGCCGTGGTACCGTTTTTTCCCATGGCGGATGCCGGGATGATGTACGGCAGTGCAAAAGCACCCGCCGCTGCTTTTAGAAATGTTCTTCGACCCAGCGAGTTGACCGGGGCCTTCGTTGGTGTGTTCTTCTGATTTACCACGTTTTGATCCTTTCCTGGTGTGAATGTGAATTATTGCTTTGCAGCCGATCGCAGTCAAAAGGAGTTTTGGCATGAGTTCTAGCATAAGTGTCATAAGGGACGTTCCTTCGCAGGATCCCTTTGGGATGGCTTTGCATCGCCTCTGACGTTCTGGATAGCCCCTCTCCTTGTGACCATTGCGACCCTTTGGCTGATACTGATCTGGATTTTGACTTAACAACCATTGAGACCAATTATACTCTCGAAACAAGGCAGATCAAGGAGAAAAATAGACCTGGGGCTGTTTGGACGGCAAGGAGCAAGAATGGTTATATGTTTCCTTTTCGAACAGGCTGTCACATCCATCCTGGATCGACAGTTGCAGGGGATATAAGCCATTGAAATCAAACACGTTCTGGTTTATATCAGGCGTCTACATTTGGTTTCACAGACGATGGCAGCGGTTGTTTGGATGTCTTCTTTTCACTGCTCTGGTTGTGCTCCTTTGCCTGTGATGCCAGATGTTTTGTTCATTCTTTCTTTTTCATCCCATGCGGATTGTATGTGGCTGGATCAGCCGGAATGGGGCGAATGATGGTCGTGGGTGCTGTGCCTCCTGTAAACAGCAAGGCCTCATCGTCTTGGCGTAAAGCCAGGGTATAAATGCCGTCAGACGATGGCAGGACCGTGACCGGTTTGCCGTTGATCAGGGCGCTGACCTGTCCTGTGAGACCCGGTTGAATCCGGCAGGGTTCTCCGGCCAGGCTCTTGATACGGACCCAGGCGGTCTTGCCGTCCTTGCGCTCGGCGCTGACCAGGAATGCCCCTTCAGCCCGGAGATCGTGAAAGATGGCCTTGTCCCAGGCCGTGGGGATGGCAGGGAAGACGGCAATTTTGTGGCCCCAACTCTGGAGCAGCATATCCTGAAGAGACCGGTTCAGGACAATGGCGCACTCGATGACGGGGGATCCTTCGATGTACATGGTATTGGGCCGGACAAACCGTTTATCTGCCATGTGTCCATGGATCTGTTTGATGGCATTGTCACCATCGCCAAGTGTGGCATACAGCGAGGCGGCTGCGGCCCGTGACCAGCCATTGATACCCTTGCTTTTGTCCACAGTCAGCCAGTGTAGGACCGATTTGTTGAGCAGTGCCCGGTTGTCAGGCTGGTCTCCGGTCATGATGTGGAGGGGATGGACCATGAGAATGTGTGACCAGTGCCGGTGCGATTTGGTGATGGAGATGTTTGCGCCGAGGCGTAACCCATTGGCATCCACAGGATAGGGTACCAGGTCTGTCAGTGTCTGTTGCCAGGTGGGTATTAGCGGGTCTTTCAGATCATACCGTGTATTCAGATCAATCAGTGTTTGGCATCCCCAACGAAGCAGTGAGAGGTTGTAGTTGTTGTCGGCATCGTTACCATATTCAGGTGAGTGGAGCACCGGTAAATGGAGCTTGCCATCCTCGCCTTTCTTCAGGAGCTTGAGATAGAGATTGATGCTGTCGCGTAGCAGGGGATAAAATGCATGGGTCGATTGATCTGTTACCATGCTATGATCCATGGAATACCGGTAATGGAGATAGTAGTTGTGCAGGGCCCAGGTGAAATCCCCAGGGTTAATGTATTTGTCCGGGGCGCAGGAGCCATCACCGCGAAGTCCTTCGTAATCGGTGGTATGAGACACTGTGGCACAGCCGTCAAATCCCCAGATGTCCTTGGCATTGCGGTAGAAATTGGCCCGTTTGGCATCCATGAAGTGGGTGAATGATTCACCCAGCTCAAGCCGGTTTCCCGTATACACGGGCAGGTACAGGGTTTCGATATTGAGATTCCACCAGATGCGTGGCCAGCTTGTGTCACGATACCAGGGGCCGAGCAGATCCACCGGCACCAGATCAGGCCGGGACGCAGATGCCAGCTTGTAGAACTGGATCCAGTAAAAGCTTTCCAGCTTGGGATCAGGGACCGAAACCATGCTCTTGGGGTAGAAACCATGCCACCAAGTTTGGTGTGACTTGAGCAGGGTCGAAAATCGTGACTCGCTGGCCTCTTTCACGGTTTTGATGGCGAGGTCGCGAGCCGTGGTCTGCGGGAAGGAATCAGCGATGCTGAGAATGATCCGGCGACCTTGTTTACGCGGGATCTCTTTCCAGGCGGTGGTGAACTGCCCCCCGGCAAACCGGGGCTGGGTGCAGGTGCCCATGCCGTCAATAATGTCACTCACTGCCGGCGGATTCGGGGGATCGTTGAACCGCTTTGCATTGCGGAAATCCTGACATGCCCGGGCCTCCCAGGAGAGTTTGGCATCCTTTTCATCCCCTGTGGTTTTGAGGTCGATCAAGAGAATCATGTCTTCGGTGTGGATAAAGGATCGAAATGTGATACGACCCTTGTCAGTAGTCACTGTGCCCGTGACTTCGGCATTCCAAAGATCCAGACGCAGGGTGCCATCTTGGATCTTGCCCAGGGTGGTCAGTACCAATCCGCCAATTGGAAGTCGAGCATTATCACGGCGGT
>CAZBTJ010000023.1:0-34126 GCA_964494325.1 uncultured Pirellulales bacterium | reverse complement strand
ATCGGATCGCCCCATTTCCCAGCGCAGGCGATTGACACCGTCTTGGTAGATCATTGAGCCCAGCATGCCGTTGCCCAGAAAGGCCCCATAGTCAAATTTGGTGGGCAGAGTCTCCCAGATCAGATCTTGACGCGCCATAAAGGTTGGCCAGTCAACATCTACTGATACAGGGGACTGGGCTGTGGCCCCGGTCGTGACTGGTTTGTTCATGGCCCAGAACACGGCGTTGACGAGCAGTTTTCTGAACTCGGTACTCAAAAAATCATCCGGATGCCCCAGGGATGTATAGAAGACGCGTCCCTTATTGTGTTGGTTTGTCCAGGCCACAGGTTCGGACGCCTGGCCCTTTATCATGCCGATCAAGAGGGGCGTCGTGGTCTTGGCCAGCGGACGGACTTCATAGAGTGATCCATTGCTGACCAGGGGCAGGGTGATTCCGGCCAGAATCGGATGATCGCCTGCTTGGCCCGCGCGGGTGACAGTGCATTTGGGACCGGCCTTGTGATGGCCATGATAGTGGCCGCCCAAAACATCGGCATCGAACTTGGGCCAATCAATGTGATCGGAGGGACCGCTGCCACGCGAGTCAAAGGCATGACTGGCGGTTCGCAAGCCGATCAGGGCGCCACCTTGATCCAGGTAGTTCTTCAAGTAGGTCATCTGATCGGAAGGGAAGGCTCGCCGGCGAGCAAAGACCACAACCAGATCTGCTTTGGTTATCAGCTCCATGCCGGACAGTTCGTGACGATCATCACCCTTTCGTTCGGGACTGCCCTGAAGGATTTCGCATCGCAGGCCGTGGTGCAGTTCGAGATCCTGTGCAAAATTGGGGAGTGTCTCGACTGATCCGTATTCGCTCTCGGCGGAGATGAAGACCACCAATGGACGTGGGTCATGCTTGAATTGAAAGGCGGGTTTTCCTGTAAAAACGGTTGAGGTGATGGTGGGGCAGACGTACTTTTCTATGTGTTCCACAATGAGGTCGGTTCCTGTGAAGTGGCTGACCTTGGGTGCCATATGGGCGTTGTACAGGGTGTCCGTCAGATCTCGCATGAGCACCACGTTCTTACCGAACCGACTCAGGTTGCGGAGTCCGAAGGGACGGCCCAGCACACACATGTTTGTGTGAACCCCCATCACAATGATGTTTTTGATGCCTCGTTGTTCGAGCAAACTCCAGATCTCGATGCCGGAATCGCTGATCGCATCTTTGTCATCAATTTTGATGCTGTCGACCTGTCTTGTCCAGACTGAGTCTTGCTTGCACTGAGGCGTGCAGTTGCACCCGCCATCGGAGTGATCAATGGGGTAGCCGGCCTGCTTCTCAGTGTCGTCTTTCCAGTGACACCAGTGGGCAATGCCCTCGGGCAAATTGGTGGCCTTGGGTGTGTTTTCGGCGAGCCGGCGTGCAGGATGGTCCTTATAATGGTCGATTGTGCCACTGGGTGCGTGAATGATTAACACGCCTTTGTCCCGTGCCATGGAGACCACGCGATTCATCGGTTGTGACAGTTCTTTCACACGGCGAGTGGCGCCCTGGCACCAGTGTTGGTTCCACATGTCACAGACAATGATGGCTG
Source organism: uncultured Pirellulales bacterium (assembly GCA_964494325.1). GTDB lineage: Bacteria > Planctomycetota > Phycisphaerae > Sedimentisphaerales > Anaerobacaceae > JAIPFM01. The sequence continues at coordinate 32,546 of CAZBTJ010000023.1, read as the reverse complement.
TTTCCTGCCATGCCCATGCCTGCTTCTTGTAGGCCACTTTATACAGACTGTCACTGTTCGGCAACAGCTCGCGATAGCGTAAATCTACATCACGAGTCTCAGAAACGCCTGCGCAGAGGACTGCAGGACGGGTCGTGAGTAAGAAGCATACCACAGCCAGGACGAACACAACCGGTTTTATACAGTGTTTAGTCGATCTCATAAACCATCATCTTTCATTATGATAAGACTTCTTATGTATCCCCGCATAGGTGATTATACTGCGAGAAAATACCAAATCAAGGGGGCAATCCAGGAAATCCCTGATCTATCCAGCATGGCATGCAGATGACGCACATATTTTAGTGCAGTCATCGACAAACCTGTTATAACAGGACTTTTTCAAAAAGCCCTGTGGTGTATAGTTTTTGGTTTTTAGTTTTTAGTAAAACGCGTTCTTTATACTGTAAACTGCCTACTGAAAACTGAAAACTTGAAGTTTGCAAAACTTCTGTTATAATCCTCTTTTGGGATTCTTGACCCTATAGACGTCGGGTCCCGGACGCCAATGGCAACCCATGAAAATGAAGGAGAGCGCCATGAATACTGTAAATCGTCGAGATTTTATGAAGCGTTCGGTCGGTGCTGCGGCCGTGGCAGTTTTACCCTATAGCAGCGTGCGGGCAGCCAACGAGAAGATTGTCATTGGTGTCATGGGACTCGGAGGCCGAGGGACCTATCTGGCCGAGAAGTTTGCAGACAGGCCTGACACTGAGATTGCCTATCTCTGCGATCCAAACACCAGACGTTTTGCACGTGCCCGTGAAGCCGTGGAAGAAGTGCAGACTCGAAAACCCAAACTGGTTCAGGATTTTCGCAAGATACTCGATGATGACACGGTGGATGTCCTGATAAATGCCACGCCCGATCACTGGCATGGACTGGCGACTATTATGGCCTGCCAGGCTGGCAAGGATGTGTATGTTGAAAAACCCATGGCCCACAACATCTGGGAAGGCCGGAAGATGGTTGAGGCTGCGCGCAAGTACAAGAGGGTGGTACAGGTCGGCATGCAGTCACGCACGGCACCCTATGCGAAGAAAGCCAAAGATTATATCGAGTCAGGGAAATTGGGCAAGGTTCATCTTGTGCGTGTGTTCAACATGATGCAGCATCCCAAGCGCACCGCCAGACCGGGGGCACCCGTGCCGCAAGGGTTTGACTATGACATGTGGTGTGGCCCGGCCGCCAGGCTGCCCTATGATCCGAGCAGGTACTGGCTGAATCAATGGGAATACAGTTGCGGCCCGATTGCCGGTGATGCAGTTCACCAGCTGGACCTGGCACGATTTCTCCTGAATGATTTGCCCTATCCCAAGGCTGTCTCGCAAATAGGTGCGATCAATGATCTGCAAGACGGCAGGGACACGCCCGACACACAACTGGCCATGTTCGAGTACGAAGATCTTACGCTTCAAATGGAGTCAACGCTCTGGACACCCTACATGAAGAAGATACCCTCTGCCACACGCGATTCGGACAAATTTCCCCATTGGCCTTTCTGCAGCACAAGAGTTGAAGTGTTGGGGACCGAAGGATTTATGTATTTCGGCAGGCACGGTGGCGGCTGGCAGGGGTACGATTCGAATGGAGAGATCGTGGCTTCGCAATACGGTCGTCAGGCAGATAAGGCGCACCAGGACAATTTTATTGACTGCGTCAGGACAAGAAAAAGGGCCAATGCCGATGTGGAGATTGGGCATCAGTCCGTGCTGCTGTGTCACATGGCCAATATTTCTTATCGTGTGGGCAATCAGAGACTTGTATTTGATCCAAAGAGCGAATCGTTTAGCCACAATGACAAAGCCAATACCTTTTTGAAACGTGAATACCGCGCACCGTGGGTCGTGCCAGAGCAGGTTTAATCGTGGGCGATGGCAGAAAAACCGGATTACACGAAAACAGGAAGACTAAGTTATGCAGCACAGATTCTGGTTGTCTTTAAGTCTCTTGTTGGTGTTTTGTTACTGTTCCTATGGCAAGTGGCTGACTTTGAACAACGTGAAGGTTCGACAGGACCCCACGGAATTGGGCGGCCCCAGGATCAGTATTGAATACGATATCAACGAGCCCAACCTGTTACCAAGCTCGCCAGCCTATGTCTTTATCCGGTATAGTGAAGATGCAGGCCAGACGTGGCATTTAATCCCCAAGACAGCCCTGCGCGGTAATGGCCATGATCTTGTCTCCAAAGCCGGGCACAAGGAAGTGGTATGGTGGGGCACTGATCAGACCAGTTTTAGTGATTTCGTTATGGTGGATATTTGTGTACGTGCTTTGGCCATGGTCCAGGTGCCAGCCGGAAAATTTGCCAGGAAGTCTCTGTCCGGTGCAGGTCGGGATGAATCTAAAACCCAAAAACCCCAGTCCGATCTTTCATTATACTACACGGCGAAATATGAAACGACGCTCGCTATGTATGTGGATTATCTCAACGAGGTGGGGGGGGACGGTATGGGTTGGAATAAACGCATGAGTCACATCGAACGGTGCGGCATCAAACAACATAACAACGGCACATACACGGTCGAACCGGGTCGTGAGGCGTATCCCATTACCTATGTCTCATGGTACGATGCCGCAGCATTCTTGCAGTGGTGCGGCTTGAGGCTACCCACGGAATCAGAATGGGAAAAGGCCTTTCGAGGTGGATTCTATCTGGATGGCGACCATACCAGGAAAACCCCCAATCCCATGCCTGAAAGACCCTACCCATGGGGTGAAAAGACGCCCGGGGCCGGTGGCCTGTGGCGATGTAATTGCGATACGGACGAGGATGGCTTCGCCTATACGGCCCCTGTCGGAAGTTTTAGCCAGTTCAACAGCCCCTATGGCATTTGCGATTTGGCAGGTAATGTTGGCGAGTGGACACAGGATTGGTATTCCACCTCGTTCCATGCCGGCCTGGATGGGTTCAGGATGGTCAGGGGCGGTTCGTGGATGGCTGTGCCCGTGGGCTGCGATGCGGTCACCGGTGCTACGGAATTGCCGCTCAAAGAAAGTAGCATTATGGGCTTTCGCGGAGTACGATAATACAACTGGCTTTGCAGAGTGAATCAGACGCATTGGATAGACATGCAGTCTGTAGGATTATTTGGCTTTCAAACAGGGAGCAACAATGAAAAGTCTGAGATTTGGCATACTGGTGCTTTGTTTTGTGACGGGTCTGTACGGCTCAGATATGGAGATCGAGACCCTGCGCTGTGAATATGCGGTCAATCCGTTGGGTATTGACTCGGTTCAACCACGCCTGAGTTGGATCATACAATCGCATGAACGGGGTCAAAATCAGACGGCCTATCACCTCATTGTGGCCTCCAGCCAGGAAAGCTTGGCCGAGGGCAAAGGCGATCTGTGGGATAGCGGCAAGGTTCAATCCAGCCAATCCATACAGGTCGACTATGCGGGTAAGCCTCTGGTATCCAACCAATGCTGCTACTGGATGGTTCGTGTATGGGATAACGACAATCAACCGTCGTCCTGGAGCCGACCGGCCATGTGGATCATGGGACTGCTTACCCCTTTGGATTGGCAGGCTGAATGGATTACAAACAGCCACTCTAAGCCCATAGAACAATCGAAGGGCCTGCCAATTTTCCGTCAAGAGTTCGAGGTGGCCAGCCCGTTGCAGCGGGCCCTGGTTCATGTCTGTGGATTGGGACAGTACGAATTGTTTCTCAATGGCCAAAAGGTGGGCAGGCGTTTTCTGGACCCGGCCTGGTCCATGTACGAAAAGACTGTTTTTTATACCACCTATGATATCACTGGTTTGTTAAGGTCCGGGCGGAATGCCTTTGGTGTGATGTTGGGCAAGGGATTCTACAGCACGGCTGGTGATCGGCGCGTGCATGGTACCCACAGCAAGCGACCTCTAAAGTTGATCCTTCAGGTTCATTTGGAGTATAACAATGGTACAACAGCATCGATCGTGAGTGACAGGACCTGGAAGACCACAGCCGGGCCCATTAGCCATTGTGCCATCCTGGGCGGCAGTGACTACGATGCCCGTTCATTGCCGTTGGATTGGGCTGAGCCAGGGTTCGATGACGCCACCTGGTCAACAGTGGTTCAAGCCAATCCAAACCAAGGGACACTGGTGGCTTCTAACATGCCACCCATGCAGACCTTTGATGTGTTCAAGCCCGTGTGTATTGATCAACCTGAACCGGGTGTGTATGTGTATAATTTTGGACAGAATGCCTCTGCTGTGCCGCGTCTCACAGTGCAGGGCAAAGCAGGACAGGTCCTGCGGCTGAGCCCCGCCGAACAACGTCATGGTCAGACTGATCGGACCAATGACGGACGTGGTCGAGTCAATCAGGCGGGCGTGGGAAAACCCAACTACTGGCAGTACACACTGAATGGAAAGGGGCAGGAGAGTTGGAGCCCGCAGTTTACCTACAGCGGCTATCAGTACCTGGAGTTAACCGGTGCGGTGCCTCGCGGCGAGCCCAATCCCCATGGTTTGCCTGTGGTGGATGACTTGGTGTCCCTGCATGTGCGTAATGCTTCGTTACCTGCCGGCGCCTTTGAATGCTCTAACGCATTGCTGAATAAGATCGACCAACTGATCGACTGGGCCGTGCGCAGCAATATGGGACATGTGTTGACAGATTGTCCGCACCGAGAGAAACTTGGCTGGCTGGAGGTCAGTTACTTGATGGAACCGTCGATCGCCTTCAGTTATGATATCGCACGTTTTTACACCAAGAAATCGCGTGACATTCGCGATTCACAGGACCCCAGTGGAAAGATATACACAGTGGCCCCCAATTATCCCCAGTTTTCCGGAGGATTTCGGTATACCCCGGAGTGGGGTGCTGCGGGTGTGGTTCTCCCATGGCAAATTTATCTGCGGTATGGTGACAGGCGTGTGCTCACAGACAACTATGACATGATGAAACGGTTTGTTGATTACATGCGTGACACGTCAACAGACCTCATCGCGCAACCGGGCCTGGGTGATTGGTACGACTATGGCCATGGTCAGCCCGTCGGGGCATCGCGTTTCACACCCACTGCTCTGAGTGCGACTGCCACCTTTTATCGGTGCGCAAATATTGTGGCTTTGACAGCGAAGCAATTAAACAACAAAGCTGATCACGCCATTTACACGGCACTTGCCATACGCATCAAACAGACATTTAACGCTGCCTACTTCAATGGCAGGGACGCCTATCAGCATGCCGGCAGCCCGCAGACCGCCAATGCCATGGCCCTGGTTCTGGGGCTTGTCCCCTCTGACCGCATTTCGGCTGTGGTTGAGTGCATGGTGGCTGATATTCAATCCCGAGGTAATCAGCAGACCGCCGGTGACATCGGATTCGCCTATCTGGTGGAGGCCCTGGCCCAACAGGGTCGCAGTGACGTGCTGTTTGACATCACAAACCGTCATGATATTGGCAGCTATGGTTTTATTCTTGATCGAGCCTGGACATCCATGCCCGAGGCCTGGGATGCCAGTACCAGTGCTTCCATGAACCACTGTATGCTGGGACACATTCGGCAGTGGTTTTACCGTCAGGTGGCAGGTATCCAAAATGATCCAACCGACATTGGTTTCAAAAAGATCCTGATCCGTCCAGAGCCTGTGGGTCATCTCACCTGGGCCAAAGCGTCTTACCAGTCGCCCTATGGACGCATCGTGGTCCAATGGAAACGTCACAAGGGTCAGTTTTTTCTGGATGTGACCATTCCGGTGAATACCACGGCGACCATTTACATACCCACTCAAAATCCTGATGCAGTGACTGAATCAGGAAAACCGTGGAACCAAGTCAAAGGTTTCGAGGGAATGGGCAGAAACAAACATCGGGCTGTGCTTCATGTGGAGTCTGGCCAATACTGCTTTGCATCACCTTTTAAAACAGAGCAACAATAGGGGAAGGCAAGCCATGAAGAGATTAATAAGGAATCGATGTATGCAGAGACAGAGAATAGTATTGGTGTTGATGGTTCTGGCGATGTTGGGCGGTTTGGCCGAGGCAAAGCGACCGAATATTGTGCTGGTTATGGCGGATGATCAGGGGTGGGGTGACACGGGCTATACAGGGCATCCCTTTGTTCAGACACCGGCGCTTGATGCCATGGCATCGGAGGGATTTGTGTTTGACCGGTTCTATGCTGCGGCACCTGTGTGTTCGCCCACTCGGGCCAGCGTGTTGACCGGGCGTCATCCGATACGTGCCAAGGTGCCCAATCATGGACGCTACATGCGATCACAAGAGAACACCCTGGCTGAAGCACTCCAGGCCGCCGGTTATGTGACGGGGATCTTTGGCAAGGTCCATCTTGGATCGGGGCAACCCAACTCACCGGCCAATCCCAGTGCCATGGGATTTGACGAGTGGGTGGTTGGGCTCAACTTCTTTGACAATGATCCCTATTTGAGTCGGAATGGTAAGGTCGAACAGTTCCAGGGCAAGGGCTCGGTGGTGCTCATGGATGAGGCACTTGCCTTCCTTGAGAAACACAAGCAGGGGGATCGACCGATGTTCACGGTCGTGTGGTTTCCCTCGCCGCATGATCCGCATCAGGAAGTCCCGGAAGGTCCCTCACTTTACGACGGCAAGGCGCACGCCGGTTATTACCGTGAAATTACCCTGCTGGATCAGCAGGTGGGACGTCTGCGCAGCGAGCTTTCGCGAATGGGCCTTGCAGAGAATACGATCCTGTGGTATTGCAGCGATAATGGGGGGCTGGTCGAAGCCAGCTCGGGTGGCCGTGCAAAAAAGGGCAGTATCTATGAGGGCGGTTTGCGGGTCCCGAGCATTGTTCAATGGCCCGCGCGTCACCTCAAGGGGCGTACGGCCGTGCCTGTCACCACGTGCGATATGTATCCGACGCTCCTGGCCATGGCGGGCGTGACAGCCAGCAATCCCCATCCTTTGGACGGTATTGACGTGACAGACATCATGGCCGGCACTGTGGAGAAACGCAGCAAGCCCATGGGGTTCTGGCATCAGTTCCAGGGCGGACAAGCGACCTGGAGTGATCGTTTGCTCAAGGATATCATGGAAAAGCAGCAGGCCGGTAAACCCACGCCGCACAACCCAGCACGCATGCGCAAGGATATTGACGAGTTCCCGCAGTTTGCCGAGGACACGGTCAAGGGGCATGCCGCCTGGAACGACTGGCCATGGAAACTGCATCGGTTCAACGAGGGTAAAACCTACGAGCTTTACAATCTTGAAGATGATCCGATGGAGACTAATAACCTGGTTGAAAAGCCGGAGTTGCAAGCACGGTTGAAGACGATGCAGCAATCGCTTGATACCTGGATGAGGTCGGTGGTGCGGAGCATCAATGGCAGAGACTATCAGGAAGACGTGTCGCCTGTACAAGATGACCCCTATCCGCCCCAAAATGAACTGATCAAATCGCCGGGTCATACAACGTACTATGTCCATCCCGCCCAGGGGAATAACAGCAATGATGGCAAAAGTGAAAACAAGGCGTGGAAGAATCTGACAAAGGTGAATACGCTAATGTTGTCACCAGGGGATCGCATTGATATCGCCCCGGGGAAACATAATGGATCCTTAAAACCGTCAGGTGCTGGTACTGCAGGGAAGCCGGTCGTTTTTGTTTTCGCACCCGGTGTCCATGAGTTCTCAGCCGGCAATGCGATTTATCATCCGCTTTTTGTGTCCAATGCCAATGACAATCCTACATTGCCACGGCCGATAGGTATCATGTTCCAGGACGTCAAGCATTTCCGAATCACTGGCGGCCCAGAGACAAAGATCCTGTTCGTTGACAGGATGGTGGAATTCTTTAATGACCATTGTGAGGATGTCACCTATTCAAATCTGACGTTCGATCTCAAGAGGCCGACGGTTTCGGAGTTTCGGGTTATCGAGGTCGAACCGAATAGCGTGGTTATCCAGGTTGCCGAGGGGTCGAACTATGCGATCAATCATGGGGCCTTCTCCTGGGTGGGCGATATAGGGCCAGGGTGGACCATGGCTCAGCAGGCGGATTTGGGAAACGCCCACAGTTGGAGGATGGGCAGGTGGAATCCTTTCAGTGTGGCCAAGGCAGAGGCACTTGGTTCGCAGAGAGTCCGGCTTACCTATAAACGTGGTCACATGAATATGGAAGCAGGGCGTCAGTTTCAGTTTCGCAATACAACACGTGATACCGTCTCAGCCTGCAACAATCGTTGCAGCCATATAACGATTCGTGATTGTACGTTTCATGCCCTGACCGGGATGGGTATTGTGAGCCAGTTCACTGATGGCATTACAGTTCAGAATGTTGATGTTGTCCCACCGTCGAATACTATTAGAACGTGCCCTGCGTGGGCGGATGTATTTCACTTCTCTGGATGCCGCGGTGAGATTCTTGTGGATTCCTGCCATTTTTCAGGGACCCAGGATGATCCGATCAATGTCCATGGGACGCATCTGCGAATCATCGGGAAGGTTGCTGAAAATCAGCTTTTGCTCCGGTTCATGCATCCACAGACTTACGGCTTTTCTGCATTTTTGCCAGGCGATGAAATCGCCGTCATCAACCACGCCAGTTTGTGTGAGCGTAAGGGGACACGCAGAAGGGTTACGGCCATTGAACGTCAGACTGATAAGGAATGGCTGCTGACACTGGAGGGTTCCGCACCAGACTACGAGAAAAACGATGTGGTCGATAACATCACCTGGTATCCAAACGTCACGATTAGAAATTGCCTGATAGAGATGACCTCATGCCGCGGATTTCTGATCACCACGCGTGGACGTGTACTGGTCGAGAACAACACCTTCATTCGGACGCACATGGCTGCAATTCTGGTCGAGGATGATGCGGAGGGCTGGTTTGAATCGGGCCCGATTCGGGATATGACCATTCGTGGCAATAGATTCATCCAATGCGGGCAGAATGGATCGCCGGCCATATGGATCAATCCGCATAACTCGACTGCAAAGCCGGGCGAACCGGTCCATGAAAACATACGCATCGAAAACAATGTTTTTGATACCTGTGGTATCTCAGCCAGGAGCGTCGGTGACCTTACCCTTGTCAATAACAGGTCAGCCAGTGGAAAAGTGGCAGTCACCACCCAAAACTGTACCAGCGTCAAGTTTGACTAGGAGGTTGCCCTGTTGCGCAGAAGCTCCTGTTTTCCTCCTTGTATCATTTTGTATCCTGGTGATATAATCACGCTTTAAGTGTCTCTATCTAGAGGTACGGTTAAGTCTCTTATCATTATGAAAGGACGGATGATGATCAGCCTTGAATCACAGGCTTCTTCTCGGATGGAAGGCATAATCTCGAAGCGACTGGCATGGACTGTGTTGATGGCGGTTGTGACCTTTCTCATGCTGACTGACTTTGCGCATGCTCAGGACCAGGACACATCCGGTGTGATTCAACGCATCGACATTGTCCACATGACGCACACGGATATCGGATTTACAGACCATCCAATCGTGTGTCGCAGACAGCAAATGCGATACCTCGATATTGCGATTGATGCTGTGCTGGCGACCACGGACAGTCCCGCTGACGCACAGTTTTACTGGACCGCTGAAACAACACTGGCCGTGGATGACTGGTGGAAGGCAGCCGACTCAGACCGACGAAAGGACTTCCTCAGAGCTGTGGGCACAGGTCGACTGGAAGTGGCTGCCATGGCAATGAACCAGACGCCATCGCTCAATGCGCAGGAGTGGCGTCACATGCTTCGCTGGCTGCCCGACAGGCTGTGGCACAAAGTCAAACCACGCGTGGCAATTCAGAATGATGTGAACGGATTTCCACGGGCCGGTGCAATCGGACTCCTTGATCGCGGCCTGTCGTATCTGTTTATGGGCATCAACAGTCACAACGGGGGACCGCCCCTGCGAACGCCATCAGCGTTCTGGTGGAAGATGCCTGATGGACGGCGTTTGTTCGTCTGGTTGGGGGATCACTATGCACAGGGATTCTATTATTTTCATTCAGAAAGTTGGCGTCGTGGTCCGGTCCCTGAATCAACAGACACCCGGTATCGACCTGCCCGACCGGGTGATTTTTTTCGGGATGATGAGGCCTCTGTTCGAGCCTCTCATCAACATCTGTTGGGCCGTTTGAAGACCCTGGAGGCCGGGGGATACTCCTATCCTTCGTTGATTCTCTCTGTGACCAACGAATGGCGCATGGACAATGACCCGCCGTTTCCCCCGCTGGCCCGGTTTGTGGCGACCTGGAATCGGCTGGGGCTGAAGCCCGAGATTCATCTTTCCACGGCCGCTGATGCGTTGGATCGACTAAAACAAGATGTGGGTGAGAAGATTCCCGAATATGAAGGTGAGTGGACCGATTGGTGGTCCAATGGGTTGGCATCGGGACCTCGCGAAGTTAGCGCCAGTCGGAAAGCCAAACGTCTGGCTGATGCGGCCCTTTCTCAGGTTTGGGGAGAGCCGGATAAACGAACGCTTGCTGCGGCTGATGAAATCTATCGCGACCTCTGTCTGTTCGACGAGCACACGTGGGGCTCGGTTGATAGCGTGGGCCGTCCCCACTCGCTGGAAACCTGGGGACAGTACAATGAAAAATCTCGGTTTGCTTACCGCCCAATGGCCCTGGCCAAACTGATTCTGGCTCAGCGTGCACGCTCCACAATAAATCAACGTGAGGAAGGATTCTACGTGGCCAATCCGGCTGCGTTGTCCTGGAATGGCTGGATTACCATGCCTGCCTCTGTGTTGCGTGGAGACTTTCATTCTCTAAAGGACGTGACCCACGGGACAAAAATTCCGTTGATCCTTGAGCCGGGCTACAACTGTTTCAGTCGTCCGTCCGGGCCCGACGAGCTGACGTTTGAAAATTCGGCTCAGACGTTTCCCGATAATTCACCCAACCAGGTGGTTCGGGTCTGGATCGAGGATCTGAAGGGGCAGACCATTCGTCGATTTCAGTTGAGTGAAGAAACCGTACCACCGTCCGAGAGGGCCGATGGCCCCACTGTGGGGGTGGACGCTTTTAACTGGCCCACCTCGGCTCTGTGGCCGGGCATGAAACGGTCGTTATTTCAGGCCGGCACGGGTGACTTGCTCTCCGTGTCCATTGATGCATTTTCCGGGCGATGGGTTTATTCCGAGATCCTTGGTATTACAGATCAGCAGGAGCGTGACAAGCGGCGTGACGTGCTCAAGGAAGTGGCGGCCACGGCAAAAAAAGCGGCACAGGTCGAACAGAATGCCCACACCACGATCTATACGCAGGCACTAAAGCATCCTCGTTTCAAGTGGGCAGTACGTCGGTTGGAGTTATGGCACCAGGAGCCGCGTGCCAGGTTGACCGTGCGTTTTCATCGCACCGAATATGAATTGCCAGAGGTCCTCTTTGTGGCGTGTGATCTGCCATGTGAGACCACGCTGCCAGAGGCAAGCAATGGCGGAGTCTCGTTTGTACCCTACGAAGATCAACTACCCGGATCTTGTCGGGATTACTTCACCATTGATGACTGGGTTCACTATAACACAGCCCAGGGTCATTGGCTTTGGGTCAGCCGCGATGCGCCGCTGGTCACTTTTGGCGGACATCAGATCCTGGCAAGACGCAATGATTCGCCTGAGCATCCGGGACGCGTCATGGCCATGGTGTTCAATAACACCTGGGTTACCAACTTTGTGACGGACAGCCACGGTGTGATGGAATTTCAGTTTGACATGGCCTGGCAATCACCGTCCCAGGCCGAGATAAATCCAGCCGAACTTGCCAACACAATGCTCTCAGAGCCCCAAATTGTGATCAACCCCAAGCTGCGGTCCGATCCTGTTTTTCTTAAAAGGCTGCACCGACCGTAACTGAATCAAGTATTATTTTGAGTGGACCTTTAATAGAGGAATGACATGATGAAGCGATGCATTATTTTAACTGGCATACTACTAGTACTGACGAGTAGTGCCCTTGCCATAGAAACCCCAGACAGAATCATTGAATACAAAACGGTGGGTGATGTTAAGTTATCACTTCACCTATTCAATCCAGCAGGGCACAAAGCCAGTGACAAGAGATCGGCCATTGTGTTCTTTTTTGGTGGAGGCTGGGTGGGAGGTACCCCCAGTCAGTTCTACAACCAGAGCAGATATCTTGCCTCAAGGGGCATGGTGTCCATCTGTGCCGAGTACCGGGTCAGCAAGACGCACAAGACCACACCCAAAGAGTGCGTTATGGATGGCAAGTCTGCCGTACGCTGGATACGTGGTCATGCAGACAGACTGGGCATTAATCCCGACATGGTGGCAGCCAGTGGTGGATCAGCCGGTGGGCATGTGGCCGCTGCCACAGGCACTGTCAATGGACTTGAGGAGGCCGGAGAAGACCTCTCCATCAGTTGTCGCCCTAATGCGCTGGTTCTGTTCAACCCTGTGTTTGACAACAGCCCCAATGGCTATGGGTATGAACGGGTCAAGGCCTACTGGGAGGCGTTTTCGCCCATGCACAACATAACGAAAAGCACGCCCCCAACCATTGTATTTCTCGGCACCAAGGACAAGTTGATTCCTGTGGCCACGGCAGAAGACTATAAAGCACGCATGGTAAGAGCGGGGGTTCGCTGTGACCTGCATCTGTATGAAGACCAGTCACACGGGTTCTTTAATAAGGCAAGATACTACGAGACCGTGCTCGAAGCGGATAAATTCCTGACGTCACTGGGGTACCTCAAGGGAAAACCAACACTGGAGAAAGAGTAGGAATTCAGCCAAAAGGTATTGTAGAATCTCGGGATATTTTGAACGCTCAATGGGAGACAGAATGAAAACCTATGTTTTGATGATATGCTTTTTGTGGGGGGTTATGGCGGGGCAGAGGGTTCAGGCTGCGGCCCAGTATGTGGTGGTCAATATGTCTCCTGCTGAGGCGAGTTCCTTGGTGTTTCAACAGATACAGGGTCTGGCACAGGGCAAAACATCCGGCCAGATGGGCTTGGGTGTGGGCGCGATCTTTTCTTATCTGAACCAGTCTCGTGACAAAACTATGGCTCAGATTCAAGCGTTTCTTGCATTGGCTGAACTGCACCATGTGCCCATTGTGGTTCAGTTGGACGGAGAACAATGGTGGGGAGGTCGCCCTGACCTGTGGAACTGGTGGGATCCAGACCGCCCCGGGTTTAATCCCGACAATCGAAACAATGTGGAGTGGTCTGGATGGGGGCCGGAGCATGCGCTCAAAATTGCGTGGCGCAACTGGGGTCGACAGATTCGTGTGCTGCCCCCACCCAATTTCATGAGCACAGCCTATCGCCAGGCCTGCCACGATGAGATGCGCGTGCTTGTGCCCTTGATACTGGACTGGTGGGACCAGTTGCCCAGGGACAAGAAGCATTTGTTGATCGGCATCAAGCTGGGCTGGGAAAGCGCTCTGGGTGTCAATTCATTCTACTATCCCAATGGCAATGCGTTGCTGAACCAGCCAGAGAAAGACGATCCCAAAACCGGACTCCGGGCGGACCGGATACCGGATCGAGGTGTCACGGCCATTGGCTACGCTGCCATCACCACGGCACAACTGGCAGAGACTGGGACTTTGAAGGAGGTCCATCAGGTCGAAATTATCAGTCGACATCTCACGGATCTTTGTGCTCTGGCTTCTGAACTGGGTGTGCCTCGTGATAGACTATTTACTCATGTGGCCGGGTGGAAAGAGCAAGAGCTTCTGTACAATGCCGCCCTGAATCCCTATGCCTGTCCTGGTTGGAGCTTCTACAAATATGCGACTGATCCACAGGCAGACAGGGGGGTGCAAAGGGTCCTTAAGAAAAGTGATGCGCCATATTGGGCCGCCGTCGAATGGTTGTTGATGGGGCAAAAAGATGTGACGGCCTGGCTTAATGCCCTGGATCGTACGCTTTCAGACCCCACCTGCCGATACATGTGTATCTACAATTGGCGTGACATCAAGAACAATGAGGCAGCCCTTGACGCTATTCAGAAGATGCTATTGTGAACCCTTGGTACGGTGCCGCCCCTCTTTTGAAAGAATGCACTCGCCAGATAGGTAGTGAGTTTGGGGTATAGGGTGAAACCACATTCACGGCGTCAGCTTCAGAGTCGTGAGTACGTGATTGATCTCTGCAATGTTCCAGATCTCTATAATCCCATTGGATCGTGCAATTGCGAGACGTCGGCCGTTCGGACTCCAGGCAAAATAATAGGTGATTCCGTCCTGCTCGGGCAATGCGTAGAGCAGGCGACCGGTCTTCAAATCCCACAGGTCCACGCCGAGTCCAGAATGGGACGTCATGGCCAGGGTTGTTCCGTTAGGAGCGAGTTTGTGCATAATGATCCAGCTCCACAGGCCTGTTTCATCTGGCTTGATTGTCCCAAACGAGGTTCGCTTCTTGCCGGATTGTACGTCATAGGTCACTATAAATCGGTTGACATCCACGACGCGCACCTGTTGACTGTCCGGGGAAAATTCAATCATTTGCGCACCAGCGCCGCGCAGGTCATTGGCAAAAAGACGTGGCTCTTCTGTGCTGGCAAGGTCCCAGAGATAGAGTTCGAATTCAGTCCAGGTCTTGCGATTGACAAAGGCGATATGCTGATTGTTCGGAGCCAAAGCAACATCTATGATTTGGCCTGCGAATGATTTTACCGGCTCTGCTTCAAAAGCAGTGTCCGTGTTACCCGAGTCATTGACTGTGCATTGCCAGAGGGTACAGGCGCCCAGGTCGGATCCTGGATGTGTTGTGCCAGTGACCAGAAAGCGATGATCACGGGTCAGCTTGGCCGACCACGTCGAAAGGCTGCGTTCTGTGCCCAATTGGAAGATCGGTTCGAGGGTCTTTGTGCTCCAGAAGCTCACCTGTTCCCTCTCATTATCGGTTGTGATCAACCATTGTCCATTGGCGCTGTATGAAAGCCCCTGGCCCTGTCGCTCCAGTATTCGCTCCCGCGCCAGAGCCCCTGTGGTACTGTTCCACAAGCGTAGTTTTCGATCCTTGCTGATTGAAGCAAGGTGAGACCCATCCGGGCTAAATGCGATGCTGGGCACACCGGCCTGGTGCGCGTCAATGACTTGCCTTTCTGCGCTGGTATCCAGAGAGTACAGCCACGTCTGCTTGTAGTCATGGCTCATCAACGACCTATCGTCTGCAGAGGCTGAAAACCATCTTGCGCCTCCCTGGGGCCGATCAAATGTGGCCGAGTACTTTTGCTTTTCAAAATTCCACAGGAAGAATCTCAACCCCACCGAGAAGACCAGTGTCGGGCTCTGAGTCAGGAAGATGGCCTCTGGTTCATACACGAATTGCTCTATCAAGTGTCCCAAAGGTTCCCACGTGTCCGTAGAATAAACAAAGCCTCCGGACAACGACAGGAACACGAGATAACGCCCGTCTGGGCTGAACTTTACGTCTGTACATTCTGCCAGATTGGGCTCTAAACGAATCATATGCTGGTTCTGTGTAAGATCCCACACGTCCAGAATCGACGTTTTTGAGTCAGTAGATTCCGCTTTTGCGACTGCCAATAAACGGCCATCTTGAGACAGGTCTATGGGGGGGTGATTGTTCAGAGCCAGGGGAAAACCAAGCTCATGGATCGTGTCACCAGTCAACGGGTCCATGACATGTGCCGAGCCTGACAAGGGATTCACAACCACGCGGAATCCGGCAGATGTTGACAGGCAGTGTATGGCATAGGGAACCACCATGGTTTTTGTCTGGACCCACGTGCCGTCCTGGGCACGCACAAAGAGATGAGTCACGGTCTGGTCAAGCTTCAGATTCCTGTAAGAATCGCTCATGGGTAAGTGAAGCGACAGAAGTGCATTGCCTGTTTGGGCAAAGCACAGGCCAATGGACATGTGCTCACACTCGAATCTGGCAATGTCTCTTGTTCCCTGCAAGTCCTTCAAGATGACAGCGCCAGTGGACATGGCAAAGGCTGCCAAAGAATCCGTGGGGTGCAGGGCTGCCCACCGGATTTGAGGGTCATTGGGTTCGCCCAGCAGGTTCACAAGGCACTTGGGCTCCAGACCCACCGGGTTACCTAGGCAAGCAATGGTCTGGGTGCGAAGTTCGACTGGATCTTTTTGAGGCACATCGAGGTCGTATGCCTGCTGCAGCACAGTGAAGACCTTGCTACGATACCCAGTACGCTTCGCAATACGTGTGGCCTGCGCCTCGCGAACCAGTGCGTCGTACAGGTTTCCCTGGGCCTGTTGCTCGGCGGCCTGTGCCCGGCCGCGCTGGTCTTCGGCAGTCACACGTGACGCGCTCTCGGCAATTCTGGCATTGCTGGCGATCCAGGCCTGATGCGACGATACAATGACAGCCAGAATGAGGATGAGCACAACAGCCACAGAGGAAATACACAAGGTCTTGTTGCGTTTCGTGAACTTCAGAATTTTGTATACAGTACTGGGACGCCCGGCCAGGACCGGTTCATTCTTTTGGTGGCGCCGCACATCGGCGGCCACTTCACTCACAGATTCGTAGCGACGGCTGCGATCTTTTTCCAGACACTTCATTGCGATCCAATCCAGATCCGTGCGAATCAACTGGCACAGCAGCTTGGGGCTGGTACGTCGGTCTGTGGCCACCTGCGTCATGGCTTCACCCATGGTACTGAGCCTTGTGGACGGACGCAACGGCTCTTCCTCACGGATGATGCGCTGCAACTCATCATAGCCCTTGCTCAGCAGGTACTCGGAGTCAAATGGTGTGGTGCCTGTCAGCAACTCATACAACAGGACGCCCAGGGAAAAGACATCGGTGCGCGTGTCAATGTCCAGACCGCTCATCTCCGCCTGTTCAGGGCTCATGTACTCGGGCGTACCGATCATCTGAGAATATCGCGTGAACACAGTCTTCTCGGTGAGTTGCTGGTTCAACGCCTTGGCAATGCCAAAGTCAATCACCTTGACCACCGGCTCACCGTCATGCAGTGTGACAAGCACATTCGAAGGCTTGATGTCTCGATGGATAATGCCCCGCTGGTGCGCATGCTGTATGGCATGGCACAGGGAGACAAACAAATCCAATCGTTCCTGTGTGGTCAGGTGGTTGCGGTCACAGAACTCGGTGATGGGCAATCCCTTGACCAGCTCCATGACAAAATAGGGGCGACCGCTGTCTGTGGCTCCGGCATCCAGGACCTTGGCGATGTTCGGATGATCCATCAGGGCCAGGGCCTGCCGTTCCGCTTCAAATCGGGCAATGACTTGCTTGGTATCCATGCCCAATTTGATGAGCTTGACAGCCACGCGTCGTCGGATGGGACGCTTCTGCTCCGCCATGTACACAGTGGCCATGCCTCCCTCGCCGACCGTTTCGAGCAGTGTGTATCTTCCTATGCAAGCCCCCGGCTTGATCTCAGTGAAGTCCTCAAGAGTGACATTACCGGAAGCCTCTCCCATGGTTTGATCCTTCTGTCCGGTCAGTCCTATGGCCAACAACTGGCTCAAGCGGTCCGGATTCTTGCCGAATGTGGTTCGTTTCTTCATAAGTCGGCCCTACCCTGCACATACAGTGATCATGCAATCATTCCGAAAGTATATCCCGCAAACCTTCAGGATAATGCGCCCCCCGGGCAAAAAATTCTACAATCTCTTCCAGTTCCTCGTGGGCAGTCGTCTCATCAAGGACTGTGATGCGTAATTGATGAATCAGCACCTGCTGAAACTTCCGTTTGGCGGTCACCAGCATGTTCGATGCCTTGCGCTGATTCTTGATATTGTATTGCCTGCACAATGCAGGCAGGGGTGGCGGGGGGTGACCTTTCAGAATTGGTTGAATAACGCGATCAGAAAAAAGCGTCCAGTATTCGGGCTTGTTCTGATCCATGTAAAAGGCCTCCACCTCTGACATGACATTGTCGAGCAGGGTACTCATCCACGCGTAATTAAAGGCCTGTTGTGAATCCTGCTCGCTGATCCAGTGGGGCAGTTCCAGAAAGTCTTCGGAGTCGAGTGAGATCATCTTGCCTTGAGGACGGCGTTTGTGAGCGTTTTTCTTGGCATTTTCATTGATCACATACTGATCCAGGGCGTGCAGCAGGAATGTACGGAACCGTCCTCGCGTGCGCTCAGCCCGTTGCACCAGATCCCGATCGAGTACCACTGAGCAGAAGAAACCCTGTGTTAGATCCTTGGACTGTTCATTGCCATAGCCCTTGCGTCGCAGATAACAGTACACAGGTTTCCAGTAACGCTTCAGCAGGGATTCAATCATGGCTCCGTCCGGGTCCTGATCCTGGCGTACGTTTTCAATCATTGACCAGTGCGTGGTCAGAAAACGCTCTCGGTCGCCTCCCATATCTGTTCTATCCGACTTTCTCATAGTCATTTCACATTCTAGGAATCCATAGACACAACCATAACCGCAAGTCATGCCTGGATCTAACTTTTTTTCCATTTTTCAGCGCAGTAGTGGAAAAGCGCCCGGGACATAGGGGTAGAGAATCGTATGTGGTGTTTACTTGGTATTAGGAACCGGCCCTGATCTTTGATCGGGCCACTGTAAGGAGAATTAAAATGAGACAGAACTCACTTTTCCACTCCATCGTTCTGTGTGCAGCCGTGATATTCGGTCTGGTCGCTCCCCAGTGTGAGGCCGCCTTTCATATGGGCGTACCACGTCTTACAGGTCCCAATGTACATTCTGCACAGTCGGATGTTGAACCCTGTTTGTCCGGGGACGGCCTGTCCTTGTACTTTGGCTCAAATCGAGAGGGCGGCTATTATGCGATCTACCAGTCACGGCGTCTCACACAAGATGCCGAGTGGGGATCTCCTGAGAAGCTGCCTGCACCGGTCAATGACAACGGTACATGGGATACGGGTGGGCCGAGCCTATCATTCGACGGCCTGACACTCTACTTTTCAAGCGCACGGCCAGGCACTCTGGCCGGGGTTTACTCTGATATTTGGATGGCAACGCGTGCCTCGCAAGATGCACCGTGGGGCGAACCGGTTAATCTTGGCACTGCCGTGAACTCCTCTGTGGCGGACTGGGCGCCCTGTATTTCGCATGACGAACTGTCGCTCTACTTCACAACCGGTCGAACCGGAAACTATGATATTTATGTAACAATACGTCCAAGCAAAGATGACCCATGGGGACCCGCGCAAAGTCTCGGGGTTGGCCTCAATAGCGGTAGTGCGGATGGCCATCCCTCCGTGTCGGCAGACCACTTGACCTTGTTCTATGCCTCGGACCGTAGCAACGGATTCGGAAACATGGATATCTGGATGTGCGTGCGTTCAAGTGTTGACTCGCCCTGGGGCGAACCCGCGAACCTGGGTACCCAGGTTAATACGCCTTCATACGAAGGTATGCCGGAGCTGTCCTGGGACGGATTAATCCTTTATGTGGCAGCGGCGTATCCCGGATCTCCTACTGCCCTCGGAGACATCTGGGAAATACCGATTCTGCCGGTGGTTGATTTCACGGGTGACTACCAGGTTGGCATTGAGGATCTAACGTGGCTCATCGAACACTGGGGGCAAAATGAACCGTCCATTGATATGGCACCCACGCCTTTTGGGGATGGCATCGTGGATGTTAATGATCTGGAGATTCTGATGAGTTACTGGGGGCAGGAACTTTTTGATCCCCACTTTATCGCTCACTGGAAGTTGGACGAGGCTGATGGCAATGTTGCCCATGATTGCATTGCGGATAACGATGGCGTTGTGATGGGAGATGCCCTTTGGCAATCTGAAGAAGGGCATGTGGATGGCTCTCTCAGATTGGATGGGGTCAATGGTTATGTGGAAACCCCTTTCTTGTTGAATCCAAAAGACGGTGTTTTCAGCCTCTTCGCTTGGATCAAGGGCAGCGAACCGGGGCAGACTGTCATTTCACAAGGAGGTGGTGCCAACTGGCTTTTGACCGATGCCCAAGGTTGCCTCATGACCGCTTTAACAGGTGATGGGCGACAAGCAGGTAGCCCACTTTGTTCTGAGATGATTGTTACGGATGGTTCCTGGCACCGAATAGGCCTCGTTTGGGACGGTTCGTATCGGAGTCTCTATGTGGATGATACCCTTGTGGCCATTGATGTGGGTGTGCAAAACAATTTTTCCGCGTGCGAGGGAAAACTGTTTATTGGTGCAGCAAATAATCTTCAATCAGGCAGATTCTGGTCCGGTATGATTGATGATGTGTGCCTCTATGACCGCGTTGTTTATCCGTAACGAGCTGCCCTTTTTAGAATCTATTCATCGCAATAAAAGCAAGGCTGGTGTCTCCCATGTCGCCAGTCTTGCTTTCTTATTATTCTTGGTTCGCCGTGTGCTTGTTTTGTTTAACATCAAAACAATGCGTACTCTCAGAATCTTAAGCCATTCTGGCAAACACTTGACATAAGAATACGTATGTGTCATGATTTCTCTCGCCTGATCCAATACATTTTGAGGAGTTACAATGCTAACGATCAAAAGACATTTTCTAGTTGTCCTTGTTATACTCGGTTCAATCTGTGTTTCAATCCATGCCGGCCAATCGTATACCGTTTCTTTTGACACACCCGCCAAATTGCATGAGTATTTACGATGGGAACCTGGCAGATCGCCGCTTGTGGGTGCGCATCAAGGTGGCCCACGTCCTGGATTCCCGGAGAACTGCATCGCAACCTTTGAAGGATCCCTGCGTTTTGCCCCTTGCCTGATTGAGTGTGATGTTCGCAAGTCAAAGGATGGTGTTTTGGTGCTCATGCATGATCGGAGCGTTGACCGCACAACGACTGGAGAAGGTCTGATCGAGAGCTTATCACTGATCCAGCTAAAACATCTGAACCTGGTCGATGCCATGGGGACAGTGACAGACTACAAGATACCGACCCTGTCAGACACGTTACGCTGGGCCAAGGGCAGAGCGATACTTGAGCTTGACATCAAGGGCACCTTAACCCCCCAGGAAGTGGTCCAGGCCATCAAGACAGAAGACGCTGAAAGCTGCGTCGTGGTTATTACGTATGACGTCCGTGCCGCGGAGCTCTATCACAGTCTGGATGAACGGCTTGCCGTGTCTTGTTCTACGAGAGGTATCGAAGGAGTCACACGCCTGCTCAAGAGCCCCATTCCTGCCACGAATCTCATTGCATTTGTGGGTGTGTATGAACCCCCGCGCGATGTTTATGCATTGCTTCACAAAAAGAGGATATGTGCCATACTTGGAACGATGGGGAACCTGGACCGCAAGGCGAAGCGTCATGGTATCCAGACATATATAGCATTGCTTCGAAATGGTGCAGATATTCTGGCGACAGACGACGTCGAATTGGCATCGAAGGCCATCACAGCGTATCTACAGAATCGGGTTGGATCGAAATGAGAAACCTCAGGGCAGGTCGATCCAAGACACTTCGTACCTCAGATGGACCACGAAATGCGTGGCGCGGTTCCCCATGGTGCTGTAAGCTTTGGCCGCAGCCAAACCTTATCACACTAAAGACCCCAGCTGGAATGGATCATGTTAACTTTTCAAAGGATCTTAAATGAAGAAGGACTAAAGCGTTCTTGTTTTATTTCTTCTGACCATGGAGGGCGTGGCGCGGCCTTTGGCCGCAGCCAACACATATCACACGAAAGATCAGATCTGATGTACAGCATTTGTTGTTTCTAAGTTTTCTCAAAAAGCATTGTCTCGCACGGAGGCACGGAGACCACGGAGATTGGCTGCCGCCGGGGACGAAGGTTTTGCCTTTGTCGTGGGTTCTCCGTTCCAGCCGGGCTGAGGCCCGTCTGCGTGTGCTCTGTCAGGGCCTGCTCATCGAGCAAGCTCGGTCGCTGGCCCTTCGGTCGCACACTGTACGAACGGCTTTGTTTCAATATGGAGGAACCGTTCGCGCAATGCGACAGCACATTAAAACAAGACTCTTTTTTCTGCTTCCTCCCTCAAACTGAAAAGGTTGATTCGAAAGCGTATTCAAGCCGTCATCCAAGTCCAAGGTAGTATCCACGACCAAGCTTGCTTGATGAGGGGATACAACCGCAGGACGAGCTGCCCCAGGCAGGGACACGCGAAGCGTGCTTGACGGCGATCTTTCGCAGAGCCAGAAACTCAGGCCAAAGGCGACAGCCATCTCCGTGGTCTCCGTGCCTCCGTGCGAGGCAAAAAAAACAACATGATGACTTGTTGTAACATGGAGGCTGGCAGCGGATTTTGGGTATTTGGCTTTTGCATGGGGTAGCCGTCACTGCACACTTGTTGTGCTCCTCCCAGGGGGAGATTGTCTTGCGGCTGTCTTTGCTTTGGTAAACACGTTTACCACGCCAAGCCAGTCTTGGACTTGGGTGACGGCTTGAATTTGCTTGCCCAAGGTCCTTCTCAGTTTGAAAATGAATCAGTTGGGAGATACCTGTTTTATGACGCTGGCGCGTTAGTCAATGGCCCCAAATGTCAGATAGCCGTTCAAAAAGTGGGCGACCGAAGGGATCTGGGACGGCGAACCCACGATCCCGGCGAGAGCCCAATAAAACTAGCCTCTCCCAACCGAATAACAACAGAAAAATCAAGAAATTCGAGAGCAAATGTCGCTTCCAAACAAGGTCTAATCCTCACAATGCCGCGGCCGCCTCCACGAACTCCATGGTAGAGATTAAACCTTTTTCAAGCGTAGCTTGAACTCTTTAAAACAGCCATAGCATGGCATCTCTTGCGGTCAAGAATGAAATATTCGCCACGCATTAATATTGACTTGTCATCTTGATACAAAATGACTTACGGAGATGCACCATGAAAATCGAGCACGAAAACAGCGGCTTCTGTGCTTCAACTTAATACTGTGACAGCAGCTATTATTCAATCGTCCCGAGAACCTAATCCCCGAGATTGGCGAATGCGTTGTACCATCAGGCGGAAGACCGTCTCCAGTTGGATTTGGACGTGAGGAGATTCTATGATGCCGTAAGCACGTGCAATGGCTTCATAGGTAGAGAGTCGATTGGGATCACTGGCTTTTCAGATATACATGTCTGCGTGCATTCGACAACAAAAACAACGGGCTGTAATTTTTTTTCGGCCTGGCATACGGATGGTTGGTCTTACTTTGGCAAGCTGAAGTTTTTCGCCAAAGTGGTGCAGGGATTACGGTTTCGGTTTCTTTCGTTTGGCTTGGGCCTGTTCTTTATCAGTAAATACCCTGATTACGCCAAATTTACCATCATAGCCTGCCTGGGCATGCACCTCACCAGAACGCATGCGACGTATGCCTTCTGCCACTGTGTCACCACCTGCATCACGTACATGATCGATGTCTTTGTACAGGAGTACGTCAAATTCTGATCCGAGTGTGTGTATGAGATGATTATACTGGGTACTCACCTTCTTGGTGTTGGGGCCCACACCGAGAATCTCAGAGAGGATTTCCTTGAGCGGGATTATGGCGTGGAACGGGTGACGGTTGGGACGGTCTGTGATGTCATTGCGGTCCGCCAGTTGT
This sequence comes from uncultured Pirellulales bacterium, assembly GCA_964494325.1. Taxonomy (GTDB): domain Bacteria; phylum Planctomycetota; class Phycisphaerae; order Sedimentisphaerales; family Anaerobacaceae; genus JAIPFM01. The sequence goes on along the minus strand of CAZBTJ010000023.1, from coordinate 9,129 downwards.
TCCACGCGGTTGAGTACACCCACGGTGACACGTTTCTTGCACACAGGGCAGAGACAATCATGCTTCCGGGTTTCCTTGGGATGCCAGGACAGGTTGCATTTGCGGTGTCCATCGTGGTGGTACTTGCCTTCTTCTGGGTAGAACTCCAGAGTGCCTTTAAATTTGTTTGGGTCACCGGTCCGGATGGCCTGAGTCAAGGCATCGTAGGACAATTCCGTATCCAGACAATTGGCTTCGCGTCCCAGTTTTTGGGGAGAATGGGCGTCCGAGTTGGAGATGATGGTAAATCGGTCCAGGAAACTGCAGCGCCAGTTCATGGCCGGATCACTGGAAAGGCCCGTTTCAATGGCGTGGATGTGTTGTGCCATGTCACCATAGCATTCATCAATGGAATCAAATCCGGATTTGTCTCCCAGGGCGGAAAACCAGGGCGTCCAGATATGGGCCGGTACAAATAGACAGTTTTCATCGGCCTCCATCACAATCTCCAAGAGATCACGTGAGTCGAGTCCGAGGATAGGGCGACCGTCAGATCTGATATTGCCAATTTTTTCGAGTTGTTGCTGTATGTTTTCGACTGCTTCAAAACCCGGTGCCAGGATCAGATGATGCACTTTGCGGGTTTTGTCGCCTTTCTTGTAGATCGTGCTGATTTCAGCACTGAGCGCAAACCGTATGTGTCCATTCGTTGTGTTGCGGTGAACCGGGCCTTGACTCAAACGGAAATCGGGCTTGAGTTGAAATAAGCCTGATTCTGCAGGTTCGATTTTTTCTTTCAACTCTGTGGTCCAGCCCGGATGGGTGAAATCCCCGGTACCGACCACGGTAATGCCCTTGATTCGTCCCCACAGATCCAGGTGCTCAGGCACCAGCTCTTTGCTTGTGGCAATGGAGAAATGCGAATGGATGTGTAAATCAGCGAGATATTTCATTCATTAAAACCTTTAAAACAGCTGTCAGCCCTCAGCGGTCAGCCTTCAGCTCAAAAATAGAAAGGCACCTTTCAGTTCCTACTCCCTACTCCCTACTCCCTACTCCCTACTCCCTACTCCCTACTCCCTAAAACTTAACCCCTAATACCCTTTAACTTTCATCCGCACACTGTACAGGGAGGTTCTGGCCGTGATGAACAGGGTCTTTATGTCCTTGCCGCCAAAACAGACATTGGCAGGTTCCTCTGGGACTTCGATAGTCTCAATGAGCGTGCCTCCAGGATTGTAGATGCGATTGTTGGGAATGTCTGTAAACAAAACATTGCTCGCTTGATCTGCAGCAGGGCCTTCAGTAAATCTGAAGTCACCAGCCAGTTTCTTGACAGCGGCGTTTTCTGCCAGAAGTGTGTCAGCGTGGCTGCATGTGCAAACGGTGACAATTACTAACGGAAAACAAAAGAAAACCTCTAGAAATCATGGTCGTCTCCTTCCAAAGAGTGACGGATAGTATTACGGGCATGATTCACTCTAGCTCAGTGGGGCGGCCATGTCAAATGAAACCGTCTGCAATAAAATCTGGAACAAGTGTATACAGTCCTGGAACTGAGGCGTAAAATAGTTTCACTTTCTAACTAAGGAGAACAAAAGAATGGTAGGCAAAAAGATGATCTGTGTGGGGATGATGTTGTTATGGTTTTGTCTCTGTGTCTCATGCGGATGTGGATATTTTGGGTGAGCTTGAAGGCAGATCAGAAGGTGTTTCAGAGTTGGAGCCCATGCCTGATCACTAATTAATGAAAGGCGATAGAGATGGAAGATTTTGTCACAGTGGTGGAAGTTGAAGGACACCGAGCGGCCATGGTTGTCTCCATTTTGGAGAGCCATGACCTCACCGTGTTTGCAGAGAATGAAAGCACAAGCAATATGCTCCCTTTCCTGGCCATACCTGTCAAGATTCGTGTTCCCAAAGAACAGGCTGCCAGGGCGCAGGAGGTATTACAGTCCATACCCCCTGAGAGTGAGGACCCGGAAGGCATTGAGCTTGAAGACTGACGATTCAAGCTCAATACCTTAGCTTAGCTTAGCTTAGCCTAGACATCGCAGACCTGCACGGCCTGAATCAATCCCTTAATGGGATCACGGGTGGGTGTGTACTCATGGGCCACATATCCGGTGTAGTCGCTTTCAGCGATTGCACGCATGACCGCTGGATAATTGATTTCCTGGTTTTCATCCAGTTCATGGCGTCCTGGTACACCAGCCGTATGAAAGTGAGCGATAGACTTGATATTTTTGCGAATGGTCGCGATCAGATCGCCTTCCATGATCTGCATGTGATAGATGTCGTATAACATCTTGAAACGTGGCGAATCCACACGTGAGCACAATTCAAATCCCCAGGCAGATTTGTCGCACATATAGCCGGGATGGTTTACGCGACTGTTGAGCAGTTCCATACAAATGGTCACGTTATGATCCTCGGCGATCTTGACGGCTTCCTTCAGGATGGAAACACAGTTCTCCATGCCCTCCTTGTCGCTGATTCCTTTGCGATCACCGGCCATGGCAATGACGTTGGGCCAATGGTATTCGGCTGCGGCGGTGATATTCTTCTTGAAATCGGCCAGAAATTTTGGATGCATGGATTTGTCATTCAGCCCTTTTCTGATGGAGCCTGCGCCGGCCACCATGGTGGCGATCAAACCGTGTTTCTTGACCGTGTCCCAGTCATTGCGTCCCACGAGATCCATGCCAAGAATACCCATTTCAGCAGCCAGAGCAGCTTCCTGATCCTTGCTCATCCGGGCCTTTCTCAAGCAGCCTCCACAGATTGATTGTTTGATCCGTCCCTTTTTGACAATACGTTTGGTCTGACCTTGAGCCTTCTGGGGAAATCCCGTCAATACTGATGTGCCGCCCACAACGGCTGCGGTCAAAGATAACATGTCGCGGCGTGAGAGAGTGCGTGCCTGGAGAGACATGTGGCGATCTTGATCTTTCTTGTTTTGCGTCATAGTTCGGGGCCTCCATTCATCAAAAGTTATTACTGAAAACTGTACACCACAGGGCTTTATGCAAAAGTCCTGTGATTGTTTACAAACTTATTGGGTACAAGATTGTCCTCGAGTCTTTGTTTCGTTGGGTTGTTCATGTGATTACCTTTTCACAGGGGAGGGCGGAAGGTTCTCCGGCGAACTGGCCCAGGCCTTGTTGGGTTTCGGGCCCATGATAAATTCCAGCGTGCCTCCGGATGCAATTTCTTTGTGTGTGATCCAGGCACGGTTCAGGGGTTGGCCGTGTAATCTGGCGGACTGGATGTAGACGTTCTCTTTTGAATTATTTCTGGCCACCACGGTAAAGGTGCCACCTGGATAGAACTTGGGGTCAAGGCGTATGCTCACGGTGTCAAACACCGGGCTTGTTAATTGGTAGATGCCGTCCCCCGGGCACACAGGATGAATCCCCATGGCAGCGAGGACATACCAGGCTGACATCTGCCCCACGTCTTCATTGCCGCACAGGCCTCTGACACCGGTGTTGTAGGCCACGTCACAGATCCTGCGACTCCACTTTTGAGTGAGCCAGGGCGTGCCTGCATAGTTGAACAGAAAGACCACATGGTGACAGGGTTCATTGGCATGGTTGTAGTAGTCGTTCCACAGGAAATCCTTGGGTACCTTGTCAAAAAAGGTGGTCAGTTCCTTGAGGAACTGGTCCTTGCCCATCAAATCCATGAGACCATATACGTCATGCGGCACAAACCAGCCCTGTTGATAGGGATTGCTTTCAGTGCAACCCTGACCCTGTTTGGTCTTGCCTTTCCACTGGGTCCATGTGCCATCCGCCTTTCGACTGTGGAACCATGCCATATTGGGGTCCCATATTGTCTTGTAGGTCTCTGCGCGTTCTGTGTACTTCCGGGCGTCCTCTGGTTTATCGAGTTGTTCTGCGAGTTTGGCTACGCACCAGTCTGTGTAGGCATATTCCAGTGTTCTGGAGATGTCACCTGACGTATAGCCGTGGGAGGGGTTTCGGTATTTTTCTGCTGTGGCCACACAGGTCTGGTAGGCTTTTTCAATATCATATTTCCGGATACCCTTGGTGTAGGCGTCAGCAATGACTGAGATGGCCGGATTGCCCAACATGCAGCCTGTGTGTGTGCTAAGCAGTTCCCAGCGAGGGAAGGCCTGTCTTTCATCATGCTCGGCCAAGTGGATCAGGGAATTGATCTCGTCATTGACCATATTGGGGTTGATGAGAGTCTGCAGGGGGAACTGGCTGCGAAACACATCCCAGCCGCTGAAGATTGTGCGGTAGTTAAATGTGTCAGACTGGTGTACCTTATAATCCGCCCCAAAGAACTCGCCATTGGTGTCCACAAAGATGCGCGGGTCAATGGAACAGTGATACAGGGCTGTGGCAAAGATTTCTTTTTCCTTGTCTGTGCCCCCTTCAAAATCTACACCCTTTAAGGCATTGGCCCACAAGGCTCTGGCCTCCTGCCGTACCAGGTCGAAATTCCAGTGGGGCAGTTCCCTCTGGAGGTTTTCTCTGGCATTGTCGATGCTGACAAACGAGATGCCGGATTTCAGAAGAACCTGACCTTTGTGCTTGGGTTCAAATCGGGCATAGAATCCTAAATCTTCGTTTTGCGCCTGCCTTAGGACGCCCAAATCTTTGCCCTTGTTCCAGAGCCCAAAGGAAGACCAGGGGCGACTGAACTCGGCGTAGAAATGGAATGTGTAGCGCGTGCGTGATGAAAAGCCCTGTCCATCGCCTTCATATCGCATTGAGCCCTGGAGGGTGTGGTCATTGATCACTTGAATGGACTGTTGTCTGGCGCGTCCACCCACACGACGTGCCAGGTCAATCTGAACGCAGGCATCTGATCCCTCAGGGAAACGTATCTGCAGGATGCCTGTACGTGCTGTGGCGGTCATGGCCACGTCTATGTGGTGTTTGTCCAGCGTGACTTTATAGTAGCCTGCACTGGCCGTTTCTGCGTCATGTCGGTAGGGCGATTTCCAGCCTTCGCCTTGGCCCTTGTATATATCATGTTGATTGCTGCCACTGTGAAAACGCAGCGGGCCGCATGTGGGCATGACCTGCAGGTTGCCGAGATCACCGTACCAGCCGATGCCGCTCATGTGGGTGAAGCTGAACCCCTCAATGGTGTCATGGTGTGCCGAATACCCGGGCCCATTGTCACCTCCTGTGATCGTATCTGGGCTCAACTGCACCATGCCAAAGGGGGTGGTGGCCCCTGGGAAGGTTTTGCCCAGTCCGTGACCGCCATAGCCACCCAATGTGATGGCTCCGATCATGGGATTTACGTAGTCCACCATTTCTCTTTCTGTGGCGACACAGGTTGAGACTGGAGCAAACACAAGAACGATTAACGTTATCCGGGTTCTAAGCATCATAAAGGCTTTCAAATGTGACCATGTTTTTATTCGTGACAAGAGACGTTCGATTGAAAAAGGGAAGCAGGCATTCAATATGCCTGCTTCCCCGGATGTATTAATGAACTATTCTGAGGCGTTTTATACGTTCCAGGGTGATCGGTAATCGCGTGTGAGCCAGGCTGGGTTGCCTGTGCCCCCGATGAATTTGTTTTTGGCGGGATTCCATTTCATGGTTTCACCATGGGCGTAGGCTAGGTTCATGAGGTGACAGCAGATGGCTGAACGGGCACCCACGATTTCACTGGTAATGGGTTTCTTGCGAGTCTTGACGCAGGTGAGGAAATCGTCCTGATGATTGGAGCTCTTGTAGAGCTTGATCTTTGCATTGGCCAGATATTCCTTCTGTGCCTTACGTGTGGCCAGGATCAGTGAGCCGCCATCTTCTCGGTTGGCAAATTTAGAAACCAGTTTACCGTTGCGGGTGAAAGCAAATTTGCCACGGTTGACCTGGACTTCACCTTCGGTGCCAAAGAAGTGGATACCGAAGCCATGTAAGCCACTCTTGTGGGTGACAGTCACGCCACTGGCATAGACCAGGGTGACACCGCGTTTGGCCTTTGTGCCTTCTGGGGCCGGCAGTACCTTGACCGGGCCGCTGTGGTCCATGCCCATACCCCATTGGGCAATATCCAGATGATGGGCACCCCAGTCTGTGACCATGCCACCCCCGTATTCAGAATAATTGCGCCACCTTGGGTAGTGGTTGTGGTTTCCACGGGGGCTCAGGATTGAATTGTAGGGACGCACCGGTGCCGGGCCTTGCCACATGTCCCAATCGAGACCGGGTTCCATGGGCTCTCCGGGCAGGTCACAGGGACGCCATGGGTCGCCAAACTCACATTCCACTTTGATGAGCTTGCCAATGGCCCCATTCTGAACCAATTCACAGGCGGTGCGAAATTCGGAACTCGACCGCTGCATGGACCCCGTTTGCAGGATACTACCATTGGCTTTCGCCGCGTTCATCACTTCAATGGCTTCGTGAATATTGTGTGTCAGGGGTTTTTCGCAGTAGACATCCTTGCCAGCCTTTAATGCTTCAACTGTGATGATCGCATGCCAGTGGTCAGGTGTGGCAATACATACCGCGTCAATGTCTTTTCTGGCGATAATCTTGCGGTAATCATTATAGGCATCACAGCCGGAGGTTTGTTTGTAGTGGTCATTGACCGTTTTTTGAGCTGTATTGCGTCTTGTGGTGTCCACGTCGCACACGGCGAGAACACGCGTGTCACGGTGTAGAAAACCATTGAGTAAACCCCGGTTTTGCTTGCCCACGCCAATGAATCCCATGGTCAGGCGGTCACTCGGTTTAGTTTGAGCACCCCACACCTGGGAGGGAACAATAAATGGCAGCGAAGCTGCAGTGGCTGAAGCTGATGTGAGGAATGAACGACGTGAAATCTTCATGAATAAACCCTTTCTGAGTGCAAAACCGTGAGTCGATAATTCAGAACTACTTCCTGCTACGATCGAAAACATTATACCTGGGGGACTTAGGTAATTCAAGGGTGCAAAAAAACCTGAAACTTGAAAGCTGAAACCTGAAAGGACGAGGCCAATGCTCGATACGCCCCTCAGCTTTCAGGTTTCATCCCTCAGCTAGCCCCTGGCTCCTAATCCCTACCCCCTAACCAATCTCTCGGGCCAACTGCTTGATGTAGGCCTTGAGCTGGTCTGAAATCTCCGGATCTTTGAGGCCGAATTCCAGGTTTGTCTTGATAAAACCTTCTTTATTGCCAACGTCATGACGTTTTCCGGCCAGGGTTTTTCCGTACATGGCCTGATGTTTGACCATGGCTCGCATGGCATCCGTGAGTTGGATTTCGCCCCCTTTTCCAGGGGGGGTGTTTTCCAGAAAGCCGAATATATCAGGCGTGAACACGTATCGGCCAGCAAAGGCCAGGTTGGATGGGGCCTCTTCAACGCTGGGTTTTTCCACAAAGTCTTCGACTTGATACAGGCCTGTATCGATTTCATGACCCTTGAGTACGCCGTAACGTGTCACCTTTTCGCGTTCAATTTCTTCAAGAATGACCGCCGAACCTCGGTAATGATCGTATACATCAATGAGCTGCTGTGTGGCAGGTACGTCAGAGCCGATGACCGTGTCACCGAGGAGCACTGCGAAGGGTTCGTTGCCCACGTGGTGACGTGCACAGAGTACAGCATGTCCCAGACCGAGCATTTCCTTTTGCCACACAAAGTGGATCGTGGCAATGTTAGACACACGCCGGATGACCTCCAGTTCCTTGATCTTGCCCTGACGTTCGAGTTGGTGCTCAAGTTGGAAGCTGCGATCAAAATGTTCTTCAATGGCACGTTTGCCCTTGCCAATGACCATGAGGATGTCTGTGATGCCAGAGGCCACAGCTTCTTCCACCACATACTGAATCACGGGTGTGTCCACGATCGGGAGCATTTCCTTGGGCTGAGACTTGGTGGCTGGCAAAAAACGGGTGCCAAATCCCGCAGCAGGGATCACGGCTTTTCGAACAGTGTTGTGTGTTTTCATGGTGTCTTTCTATTCACTACAGACGGATTGGGATGGGCCAATCAATTTGGGTTTGATCACCTTGATGCCCAGCTTACCCAGGTCTCTTTTCAGTGCATTAAACATGGTTTGGTTTGTGTATGTGCCCACGATGGCGCCGCCAGAACCTGTGAATTTGGCGCTTGCACCCAGGGCTCGGGCTGTTTCCACCATGGCAATATTGTCCGGGCTGATCTGATAGATACTGGCGCGTTTGTCAAAGTTGGCATTCAGCAGGGCTGGTATCTCTTCGACGCGGTTGTTTATCAAGCATTTTCGTGCCTTGGTTGCCAGTTGAGCCCAGTATTTCATGGCTGCGATAATCTTTTTGTCGCCCAGTTTAAATCGTTCGCGGATGTTGTTGTGAAACTTTGAGGATACCTCGGACAGATCCTCTTGATAGGCAATATACAGGGACGGTAGCAGGCTGTGATCTATGGGGTCATACAGGCCATGGCCCTGTTTCTCCATGAGTGTCTTGTCAAAGTCCATGTAAACCAGGCCCTGGTACACCTGAATCACACGATCCTGGAGACCCGCTGAGATGTGCAACTCATCCACCTCTGCCGACAGGATCAGGCTGGCCTGGGTGGGCTTGGGAATCGTGACCCCATAAAACGTCATCAGGGCACGCAAGCACGCTGTAATAATGGCACTGGACCCGGCCAGGCCCACGCCGTGTGGAATATTAGAATTATAACGAATCGTGAAATTGCGTGTATTCAGTTCGATTTGGTTTGCACGGCAATAATCAAAGAATCGCTTAACCGTGGCCTTAAGCAGGCGAATGCCGCCATAATAGCCATGCAGTTCCACATCCTTGACAAGATTCTGCACACTGCTAAAACAAGACTGATCCTTCTGGCAGGGCAGAATCTCCAGCTCCGGACTCTCGTATAGAATCACCTCCGCGCAAAAATTGCTGAATGAAAACGAAATCGTCTTTCCAAAATAGCCATCCGATGGATTACCGATTAGCCCTGCCCTGGGATACGATTTAGCTCGAATTATCATAAAAAAAAGCTCTCACCTTCAACACTAGAAAAATGATGTAAAACATTTATTATACTGTGTTTGAGTGTGTATTGCAAGGGGCTAATGGGTGTTTAGGGGTATCGAAAACCTGTTAAGCATTAAATGTAGAGTTTTCAGTTTTCAGTTTTCAGTTTTCAGTTTTCAGTTTTCAGTTTTCAGTTTT
>CAZBTJ010000022.1:38742-54426 GCA_964494325.1 uncultured Pirellulales bacterium | reverse complement strand
TCGTACCGGTAAAAATAGTTGTCGTCAACGGAAAGAATAGTTGACGCTGGTCAATATGCCCCTTCTGGGGCGGAGAACTCGCAATGACGACTGGTTTTATGGGCAGAGCCTTTTCGAAGTCCGGCGGGTTCACGCGAAGTTGCGATAGCCAATAAAAACAAGAAACTTCCATCCGATTAACATCCAAACTGAAGGGGCCTGTTCAATTACGATTCTAAGCCCGTCATCCAAGTTCAAGGAAGGCTCTGTGTTGTAAACGTGTTTACTCAAGCAGAGACTGACACTGAACGCTCTGCCTCAGCAGAGACATGCGAACGCATGCATTGACGGCGACCCACGCATAAGTCGAAAGTAACGGATACGCACCAGCCTTCCAGTCTTCCTGTTAAATAGTTTTGTCTTTGAGGCTCAGTTTTCAAATATTTGTATCTGCGTGCATCTGGGCTATCATCTGTGGCGAAAAAGCAGTTATTGGTTTCTAGTTGTTAGTTTGTGAAAACGCTGCGTGTGGGGGGCCTCGCCAGGGTCACCCTTGAAATAGTCGTTTAGCAGAACAAAACACAATGACATTACGCAGAACAGGATGATAACAGTCGATTAGAATCGTACGCAAAACAGAAGGGTTCGAAGCTGTTTCGGCAAAAGCAGTTGGTTACTGGTTGTTAGTTGTTGGTTTGTGGAGTCCACTGCGTGGGCTAGTCCAACAGATTCCTCAATACTTTGTGGTGAAACTGTTTTGTGGTAATTGTGGGTCCAAAAAATTTCTCCGACGTCGGCAAAATTCAACGGACGAAAATAAGCGGCACGTCCATCCCTGGCACGCGTTTTCAGGAATCCATTGTTTTTAAAACTTCAAACTACGCAAAAACAGCAACAGCCTTTTCGCGTCATTTAGCGTGTTTCGTAGTTTAAAAAATCACAAAAGAGGTCACGCCGTGAACAAGACCTGAGACCTGGACGCTTCGCTGAGGTGTGAAGTATGAAGGGATGAGACCTGAAGGACTATCGCAGCAAAGCGGTCTAAAGTCTTGCAGCAAAGCGGTCTTCCTACCTTCCTACCTTCCCATCTTCCTAACTTCTTAACTTCGTACTGTCCGACTGTCACACCGTCCTACTGTGCTACCCTTGAGAAAATAGGCCTTACGCGAAAGGCTAATGGCCAAGCGTTTCCAAAGCCTGGCGCAATTCAGCGGGGATCTTGGTTTTGCATGTAAAGTCGGCGTTAACGACTACGTGGCGTGTGCTGGCAGAGGCGACTTGTATGTTGTCCCGCTTGAACGTGTAATTAAAGGTGAAGCTGTGGTTGGTTTGGGAGGCGAGAGTGACAGTGATGTTGAGTTCGTCGCCCACGCGAATGGGTTTTTGATAATCGGATTCAGCATGCGTGATGGGCATGAGGATTTGGCCCTGGTCCAAAATGGTTCGCAGGGGCAGAACTGTGTCCATAAAGGCTTCGTAGCATTCATGGGCCAGGACTAACAGGTTCGCAAAATAAATAACGCCTGCACCGTCTGTATGGTGCAGGCGTATGATCTTTTTCGTTTGAAACATGTCATTCGGTTCTATTTTAAAAATTCGATGCTCAAGGGATAGGACCACAATTCTCCATCTTTGGCCTTGAGTCCCCCGATGATTGGGAATGCAAATCCCAGGATGAGAAGGATTGGTATGATGAAGCCACCCACTATGATCAGGCACAGTAAGCCAGCCACAAAGAGATAGATCATCTCACTGAGTATCCAGTTCAGAATGACTTTGCCATGGGCATCAATTGTGGCTGATTCGTCCTTTTTTACGAGCCAAAGAATCAGAGGTACGAACCAACCTGGGCCTGGAACGAGTTGTCCAAAATGCATAATCATGGTGAGGTTGGTCACATCACTGGAAAACGCATTGGCCGATTGCCCCATTTTTTGCCCGAAACTGGGGCGACTGTTGGCCAAGGCATCTGCCTTGGCCTTGGCAAATTCGTCGTCAGACAGTATACCCCTGTCTCTCAGTTCTGCGAGGCGAATCAGTTCGTCGCTCAGTGCCATTGTCGCTCCTTATAAAAAAGGTTCACGGTTCCGGGTTCACAGTTTACAGTTCATAGAAAACGTTGGCTTCCTACAACCGTGAACCTTTTAACCGTGAACCCATTCTTTACTTCGCTTCTTCAACAATCGTGGCTTCTTCGATTACAAGCTTCTCTTTGGGAGGCACACCTGAGCCAGCTGGGCCAGACGCGGCTTCAATCTTTTTGACCACGTCCTGGCCATCTATGACTTCACCAAAGATCGTGTGTTTGCCATCAAGATGGGGGGTCGGTACAAATGTAATAAAGAATTGACTGCCATCTGTGCCTGGGCCGGCATTGGCCATGCTCAACAGGTAAGGTCTGTCATGTTTGACAGAGGGTGAGAATTCTCCTGCATACTGATAGCCTGGTCCATTGCGTCCATCACCCACTGGGCAGCCGCCTTGAGCCATGAATCCTTCAATGACCCGGTGGAATGATAGGCCGTTGTAGAAGCCTTTCTCTGTGAGGAAAATGGTACTGGTGGCGTGCATGGGGGCGACATCCGGCATGAGTTTGATCTTGATGGTGCCCTTATTGGTCTTCATGACCCAGACATAGTTTTTGTTGGCATCAAAGGTTTTCATCTCGGGTTTTTTGAGCTGAAGCTTCCATGCATTGTCTGCACCGATTTTGTCAATTGCCATAATGAGTCTTTCTTCTTTAGCAGTAAATGGGGAGGTTTCATTGTTCAGGGCGTCACTGAGGCCCTCAATAAACAGATTGTATAATACATCCAGTTTTTGCCTTTTTATAATGCTGGCCCATTGTCGACCCATGACATAACTGGCTTTTTCCTTGTTTGTCATCATCTTGGCTGCATTGGGATCAGTTGCGCCCAGAGCGACACTCGCCATCATACAGAGCATCACGCCACAGACCAAACGCACACATGTCTTACTTTGCATGTTTAATACCTCCATCAGTTGGTTGTTGGTTATTGGTTATTGGTTATTCGTTGTTCGTTTTTGGTTATTCGTTGCCGAGATCTTACAGGATACGTGCGAAACAATCAAGGTTTGAAAAGGTCGCAGAATCTCGCGTCCAAGCGCCTTCGGGCATCAAACTTCATCTACGATCAAAGCATGTCCTCGTGGGCCGAGCAATAGACTTTCCGTTGGCAGGCTTTACAGTGATCCCCACGCCAGATGCTGTCAAAGTGGTCCATGATATGATCAATCATGGCGGGATCATCTGTGATGATGCCGGACTCGAAGTTGCGTCGTTTTTCACTCTTGGCACCAATGCCGGCGCCTGTGAGGTTGGCGCTGCCGAGGTAGGCCAGTTTGGCGTCAATGACAATGGTCTTGAGGTGAACCCTGGGACAGAGCATCATTTCCAGGCGCTCATCCAGTCTGGGGTATCTGGTGTAGTCTTTCCAGAAGATGGGGCCTGGCTTTTTGGCGTGGAGCAGACGGAGTTCGACGTTTCTCTGGGTGAGATCAGAGAGCAGTTCGAGAAAGGGCACCATTTTTTTATTTCTGTCTACGTACAGATCCTTGAGATCTGCTGTGGCGAGCCAGAGAAATTGCCGGGTTTTGGGGATATGCGTACATAAGAGTCTGTCGTAGAGTTCTCTGTCCTTGACAAATTCCAGCACAGGCCTATCCTTCTTCGTCTTCGTCTTCTTTCGGTTCTACTATGGGCTTTTTGAGTTCTTCAATTTCCGGCAGGTCCTTGAGTGTATTCAAGCCAAAACATTCGAGGAATTTTTTGGTGGTGCCATACTGCATGGGACGGCCCACAACCTCGGCACGGCCCACCATCTTGACCAGGCCCTTGACCATGAGACCCCGCAGCATTTCGCCGGACGCGACACCCCGAATGGCTTCGATATCGGCACGGATGGCAGGCTGTTTGTAGGCCACGATGGCCAAGGTCTCCAGGGCCGAAGGAGTCAGTTTGTTGTCAGCCCGGACCTTGATCATTTTTCTGAGCCAATGGTCGTAGTAGGGCAGTGTGAGCATTTGAAGACCCCCTGCAATCTGTTCAATACGAAAGGCCCGGTTTTGTTGTTTGTACTGATCGTTCAGGGCATCAATTGAGGTTCTAACCTGTTTGGCTGTACATTCCACAATGCCTGCCAGCTTGGCCACAGTCACAGGCTCATCGCAGGCAAACAACACGGCTTCAACCACGGAATCCACGGTGGTTTGTGTGCTGAGTGCGTCATCTGGATGGGTGGTGGTAGCCGTATCCGGCATTGACAGCTCAGCCTGATCGTCTTCGGCAAGTGCGATTTCGTCGCTTCTATCCTCTGCCGAAGAGACTGAGGTGTCTTCAGCCAGTGTAATTTCCTCAGGCTCCTCAGTATTTTCATCTGGTTGAGGCGGATCTGTGGGCTCTGCTTGAGCCTCGTCTAAGAGTTCTTCAACGGAGTCTTGCGTGTCGCTCTCTGAGGGGGGATCCACAGTTTCAGGTTCTGTGACTGCCTCTACGTGCTTGTCTGTGTAATCCTGGAGTGAATTCTCAGGATCCGTATCCTCTTGTACTTCCATGGGCACCATGTCCAGGTATTGATCCAGGACAGTATTCTCAGGCTTCGCAGCTAAGGGCTCAGAAGAGACAGGTTGGCTTTCTTGGGGCTCATTCACACATTCTTGGCTCATAAGGTCTTCCACTCAAAAGGATCTTTATCACATCGACTCACTCGTATTTTGACATGGGGAAGGCATTTTTTCAATGATGGCCTGATTTTTTTCAGGGCAAATCGTTCAGACACTGTGTGGCTCAAGCAAACACAGGTCAACCCTGCTTCCTGAGCTGCCAGGGCCGTATGGTGTTTCAATTCGCCGGTGACATACAGGTCGCACTCTTGAGCCAGGGCCTCAAAAATAATCTTGCCGCACGATCCAGCACAGACAGCCGCTTTGTCATAGAGTTTCTTGCGTGGGCCGATGATGCCAACAGCTTTCGCTTGTATATTGACTTTGATACGGTCCAGGATTGTGTCCAGCGATGCAGGCTGTTCGAACTGACCCACACGTCCCAGTCCGAGCTGATGTTCCACGTCTTGGTGTTTGATCACATCAAAAGCGGGCGTCTCATAGGGGTGGGTTTTACGCAGGGCCGCAACGACCTGCCGTATATTAGCTTCTCGAACGACCGTTTCCAGTCGGATCTCCTGAAGTTGCTCAAGTTTGCCACGTTGACCGATAAAGGGGCTGGCTTCGTCCAGGGGTAAAAAGCTGCCTACGCCTTCAGTTTGAAAGCCGCAATGGGAATAATGTCCGATCTGGCCCGCACCCGCTGCGTACAGGGCCTCAGCCACTTGTGTGACATGTTGTTGTGGTACAAACGTCACTACTTTATAAGCCGGGCCATTGGGGTCTTCTACGAAGTCGCCCAGGGGTTTTGGGCTGCACATGCCAATGGCCTCTGCCAAGACGTCGTTGACACCGCCAGAGGCCACATCCATGGCCGTGTGAAAGCTATACAGGCCAATCCCATGCTGTATAAGTTTGTACAGATGGGCATTGGGGCCTTGGGCCGTAAGGCGTTTGATACCATCAAACATCACCGGGTGATAGCTCAGAATTAGATCGGCTTTCAAACGGATGGCTTCTTCGACCACCGGAGCGGTTGTGTCAATACACATCAAAATAGAGTGGATGTCCGTTTCTGCATCACCCAAGAGCAAGCCGACATTGTCCCAATCCTGGGCCAGCGTTAGGGGTGCCAGGGCCTCTATGGCCGCCTGAACCTGGTGGAGTTTCATGCTTCGCTCCCGCATTGGGTAGAAATGGTCTTTTCAAATTGGGTCAAGAGTTTCTTTGTAACAGGGCCAACCGTGCCTTTGCCCACGGTGTGCTGTTCAACATGCACCACGGGCATCACTTTCATAATGACATTGGTGATGAACACTTCATCTGCCCCAAGAAGATCGTCGATTCTGAGGGCTTTTTCTTGGAGATCAATGTTTTTTTTGTGGGCAAGGTCGCAGACCGTCTGTCGGGCCACGCCAGGCAGTACAGGGGTGCCCAAGGGGGGTGTGAGCAGGGCTTTGTCTTTGACCAGAAAGACATTGCTCACACAGCCTTCTGCGAGATAGCCGTCTGTTGTAAACCACAAGGCTTCGGCAGCTTGTTTTTTGTGTGCCAATCGCAACCCCATCATGCGTGAAAAATAGCTGGTGCCCTTGTGTCCGGCCAGAGGGTCCGTTGGATTCTGCCTGTAGGGGCACAGGATGCTCAGGATGCCTTTGCTGTAACAGGCCTCTGCATAGGGCACCAGGGGCATGGCTGTAATCAGGACTGTAGGTTCCGGCACTTGATCATCCATCACAGAGGCCCCAGGAGACACGGTCAAACGCACACGTGCCTGTGTGAGATCATTGGCCTGGAGTAGCTCAGTCATGGCCTCCACCAAAGAATCGGGCGTGCGAGTCAGATTGAATTCCAGGGCTTTGGCACTGTTAAACAGACGATTCAAGTGCTGATTTACACCAAAGACCACGCCGTTTTCAACACGCATTGTTTCAAACAGGCCAGATCCATACAGGAACCCTGCATCAGAGGCAGAGATTAAAGCTTGGTCCGAGGGCACGATTTTGTCATTTAGATAAACGTTCATGAGGTTCACGGTTCAAGGGTTCACAGTTCACGGTTCAAAGGTTCACGGTTTTCAGTTTAGCCAATGGTCTTCAGTCTTCAACCTTCAGCCTATCTTGCCTACTGCCAAAATCCCGGCGATTAATGCTCTGGCTTTGGCCTGAGTTTCCTGGTATTCGGCTTGTGGCTTTGAGTCTGCGACGATACCACCGCCAGCCTGTACATAGGCAAAGTTGCGAGCGATGATAATGGTTCGGATGGCAATGTTCAAGCATGCATTGTGGTTTATGCTGACAAAGCCGATGCTGCCAGTGTAAAGACCGCGTGCCGTGGGTTCTGTTTCGTCAATAATCTGCATGGATCGAATCTTGGGGGCTCCTGTAATGGAGCCCCCCGGAAACGTGGCCTTGAGAATATCATAAAAATCCAGGCCTGGCTTGACGCGGCCGCCTATGGTGGCCACCGCATGATACAGGGTGGCATAGGTTTCCAGGGTTCTCGGTTGGATCACAGTGCGTGTGCCAGGGAGGCAGATGCGGGCCATGTCATTACGTTCCAGATCAATGATCATGTTTAGCTCGGCCTGTTCCTTGGGACTCTGGAGCAGGTCCTCTATGTTGGCCCTGTTTTTCGGATGTTGAGCCGACGGGTCTGTCTCAGGGAGCCTGGGACGCGTCCCTTTAATGGGCTTGGTCTGAATGTGGCCTTGAGTAAGCGTCAAGAACATCTCAGGCGAGGCACTCACGATCTGATGGGGACCCGTATTCAGATAGGCGCTGTATGGGCTAGGATTAAAGGTGTTTTGCCAGTGAAACAAATCCACTGGAGAACCCCAAAAGGGCAGTTTGAAACGATGGGAATAATTGATCTGGTAGGTGTCCCCATCAATGATGTACTGTTTTATCTTCCCGATGGCCTCTTGATATTGGACCTGGGTCATATTGCTCTGAAGCGCAGCGAAGTCGATCTTTTCAATATCATAGGGGGCGACGGCGGGGAGCGTTGTCTTTTGGCTGGTCTGGATCAGGGATTCCAGTTTGTCTAACTTCACATCAACGCAGGTGGTTTCCTGCTCAAAGGCCAAGGCCATGAGAGTAAGCGTTTGCGAGGCTGCATGCCATGCAATACAACGATCATAAAAACTCAGAAACACATGAGGCATGTGCAGATCATCGTGGGTTGTCACTGGCATGGGCTCAAACTTGGAGCCCAGGTCGTAGCTGAAATAGCCCATCCAGCCACAGCAAAAGGAGGGCAAACCCTCAGGTAATGTGTTTTGGTCCAGGCGGTAACGCGCAAAGGCCCATTTGAGTGTTTCTTCAACATTCAAATCGTCCGGCCTGATCGTGACGGTTTCCATGGGGTCGGTGGCCCAGTAGGACAGGTGGTTGCCTGGCAGTGGTGTCTTGTGCCCCCCAAGGATGCAGGGATGATTGAGGGTGGAAACCGTTTGTGTGAGGCGGGCTGAATCCAGTGCCTGATGGAATACTCTGACATGAAGGGTGCATTGTTTTGGGTTTTGGGATGTTAGGGGCTGCGAGTGCATGATCAAGTCCCCTGGGGTAGGGTGTTGATTATGGCCACTGAGGCGGACGTGCCCAACCGGGTGGCACCCGCTTCGATCATGGCCATGGCCTGGTCGAGGGTGCGAATATTACCGGACGCTTTGACCTGGCAAGAAACGGTTTGGGCCTTCATGAGGTGAATGTCTTTGACCGAGGCACCCCCTGTCTGGTGAAAGCCTGTGCTGGTTGCCACAAAGTCTACGCCTACCTGTTGGGCGATGTCACAGGCCAGGGCTATTTGTTCGTCTGTTAAGGCCGCCGCCTCGATGGTGACCTTGAGAGTCACTGCGGGACGTATGTGTCGACACACCTTGAGTACGCTTTCAAATTGTTGTCTAAGCAGGCGGGTGTTCTGTTCCAAGATGGCTGCGAGATCGGCGACCATGTCGATTTCATCGGCGCCATCAAAAATCGCGGCTTTGGCCTGTTGCGTTTTGACCTCTGTGGTTTCAAAACCCAGGGGGAACCCAGTCACCGTGGCGATCTTGACAGGACAGTCCGAAAGGTGGTCAGAGGTCAAGGCAACCCAACGTGGTCCGACACATACCGAGAAAAACTTATGGTCCCGAGCTTCCTGGCAGAGCTGTTCAATATGGGCTTGGGTGGCTGTGGGATCAAGCAGTGTATGATCTATCATCTGAGCCAGTGCTGTACGGTCCAAGGGATTCACGACTGGGCGTATCCTTTCTTACCGAAAAAGGCAATGGCTTCATGGGTCGTTTTAAACACCTGAGTGGCTGTTTGGGTGACAAAGACAGACGGACTCATTTGAGCGGTCCAGATGACAAACACTTCCTTGCCCCCTTCGTGGGCATGCTGAAGTTCGCGTTCGACGCCGCTTGAGATAGAAGCTCGGCCATCGGCCAGTGTGGGGATAAAACTGATGATCATGTGGGATTGGTCGATGAGCATAAAATCACGCGCATAGGTCTGACTGTTGATGTCTCGCTCAATTTGCAGGATTTCATGAACGCTTAACGGCACCGGGTGCCCCTCGAACAGGCTGTCCACATGGTCCTCGCCTTGATTGCGTGCTTCGCGTGCCAGATGGGGCAGGTCTGCATCTTCTACATCGCCGGGATCAAAACAGACGAACATGTTGTACATCGTCTGACGAAACTGGTCTATTTGCTCACGGACATCGGGCAGGTCCATCACGGCTGTCATGGGAAAGCTCAGATAAGCCCGTTTTTTGTCGGGCTTGAACAGTAGATTAAAAAAGGTTTGTGTGGTTTCCTGAGTGTTGCCTCGGGCCAGACTGTAGAACGGCAGGTGGTCATTAATGCCCCGACGCAACATGTCCGTACCGATCATTTCTTCTTCACGCCAGACCATGAGGTCCTTGAGTGTATGTTCCATGACATGTTCTGCTCTGAGTCTGTGGTGCAGTGTCGCCACGCCATCCATGAGGCAAATGTACGTGTCAGCATTTAACTGACGCATTTGGTCAAAATCTACCGCAGGAAACAGGCCATGACGCCAACGAAAGGTGGCATGCGTATTGACGATCGTATGATCGGCTGTCTTGGATTGGGCAATTATGTCCTTAAAAACACTGCGACGCAGGGAATTCAGCCGCTGCATGGGCACATCCAGAATTTTGCCGGGTGGCACATCCTGGGCCTCTTCATACATGCGATCCCCCACGTTGAATTGGGTCATCTTGACGTTTTGTGTGTCAGCATACTCACACACATGCTGCAAGTATTGCTTCTTGTCAATTCCCACCATCCCTGTGACAACAACAATCATGTAATCTCCGATTAGTTTTGAGTTTTCAGTAGACAGTAGTCAGTCTGATGGAAGTTCAGTTGTCTGTTTACTGAAAACCAAAAACTAAAAACTGAAAACTGTTTTTACAGATTCTCCAGTCTCTGCTGTCGATCATGTTCGATCATGCCGTTGATCAGCTCTGACATATCACCTTGAAGGATTTTTTCCAGGTTGTAGAGAGATAGACCAATTCGGTGGTCTGTGACGCGGCTCTGCGGGAAATTGTAGGTCCGTATCTTTGAAGAACGATCACCAGATCCAATCATGCTCTTACGCTGAGAATCTCGTTCTTTCTGTTTTTCCCGTTCAAGTTTTTCGTAAATGCGGCTTCGCAGGATACGCCAGGCCTTGGCACGGTTTTTATGCTGGCTCTTTTCGTCCTGCATGCTGACCGTAATGCCTGTGGGCACATGTTCCAGTTTGATGGCACTGCTTGTTTTGTTCACGTTTTGTCCACCAGGGCCACTTGAGCGACACACATGTTCAATGACATCGCTGGGCTCAATATGCATGTCAATGGCCTCGGGCTCTGGCAGTACAGCGACTGTCGCTGCTGACGTGTGAATTCGGCCTTGAGATTCAGTTTCTGGCACGCGTTGAACTCGGTGACCGCCACTTTCGTATCCCAGTTCGGCCCACACGCCCTCACCCTTTATACTTAAAACAACCTCTCTGAAGCCTCCCATTTCTGAGACGCTGAAGTCCAGTTGTTCTACTTTCCAGTGCTTGGTCTCAGCATACCGGGTGTACATTGTGTAGAGGTCTCTGGCAAACAGGGCTGCTTCATCTCCCCCGGTGCCAGCACGTATTTCGACGATGATTGAGGTTATATTCAGGTCGTCTGCCATAACGAGCGTATTTTGAAGGTCCTGAAGTAGCGTTTCCTGGCTGGGCTCAAGTTCCAGAATTTCTTCCTGAGCCAGCTCTTTGTATTCTGCGTCAGCTTCTGAGTCCTCCAAAATGGCTTTGGCTTCCTCGATCTGAGATTGGCTACTGAGGTATTTCCGGTAATTTGCGACAATTCGCTTCAATGCGCCCTGTTCTTTGGACAGAGCGATTAGTTGAGTGGGATTGGACGCCACAGACGGATCTGAAATCAAGGTGTCAATTTCGATGTATCTTTGGTTGATTTGCTCAAGCTTGTTGAGCAGGCTCTCACTCTTTACAGCCATAATCGGCTACTCCGGTCGGAAAAAGGGTGCGAAACGCAAGACAAGGGCCGATAATCATGGCACTACAATTTGCCTCACAAAAAAAAGCCTCTGCCCTGTACAGACCAGGACCAGAGGCATCTAAAGCAAGCAATAGGACAGATCTAGCTGTCTTGTGGTGTAGCTGGGGACTTCATATAGCTCTTACCATATTTCTTGGTAAAGCGCTCAATACGTCCAGCCGTGTCGATAAACTTCTGCTTACCCGTGTAAAATGGATGACAAGCAGAGCAGATTTCAGCGTGAATTTCGCTGGATGTACTGCGAGTGTCAAACGTGCTACCACAACCACAACGCACTGTCAGTGTGTTATATTTAGGGTGTATATCTTTTTTCATGTTCTTTGGCTCCTAAACGTAAAATATTAATTATACTCATAAAAATGGCTTTTTCAATATAATTTTATATTTTGTTGGGGCTAAAATCCCATAAAGCCGAAAAAAAATTGTGCAAACGCCACATTTTGTTACAATCGCGGTATCAAAAATCTTGAGAAGAACTCAAAGAGTTGAAACCTATTGGGAGATATATGATGACAAGGACAGGCCCGTTAAAGTCAAAGGCTAGCACAAGGATGTGCGTGGCATTATGTTTGATCACCCTGGTAGGGCTGTGGAGTGGGTGCCAGGCACCGCCGTCCTCGGCCGCTCCAGATGCCACATCTAACGCCACATTCAACGCCTCACCGAAATCATCAATGATGAAGTCGGTGAAAATTTCGGATACGTCTGTATCACAAGACATGTCGCAGTCTGTGGGGGCAGATATCAAGCCAGTTCAATTCGTGGCCCAGGAGACGCCAATAGAAACAACTTCTGTCGTTTCTGAGCCGTCTAAACAAGATCAATCTGATGTGCGTTTTGAGTCCAGTAAAAATGCGGCCGTCAAAACAAGCCCTGCGGTTGCTGCTGTTGACCTAGCTACTACAGAACCTCGCGAACTCGTCAATATTGCAGCAGGGGCGATCAAAAGAGTTGGGCCAGCGTTCTCGCCCACAAAAATCCAGCCAACCTCACCTACCAAGGTTGCCGTTGAAGCGTTGAAAGCATCGCCTGTTTTGTTCTCTGATGCCAAGATTTTTGTCGTGGACAAGGTGTATGATTTTGGCGAAGTGAGTCCTTTGGAGAGGCCTGAAGGTACGTTTCACATCAAGAACATCGGTACCGATGTCCTTTTTCTGACGAAAGTCAAGCTCTGTTGCGGGGCACAGTATAAACTGAGTTCTGATACATTGAAACCTGGAGAAACCAGTGTACTATCCGTTAAATATGTGGCGACAACCATTGGTCCGTTCGAGAAATATTTGAATATATTCTCCAATGATTCGGATTCTCCTGATGTCAAGGTTACCATAAAGGGCAAGATTGTACGACGTTTGGCATGGACGCCGAACCGGTTTAAGTTGTTCCTGGACAAGGAGAACGGCGGTTGCTTGCCCATTACGATTAGCAGTCTCGACGGCAAACCCTTCGCCTTAACCTCCTTTACGGCGACTGAAGATTGTCTGGTGGCGACTGTTGATCCTAATAAAACAGCCATGAAATTTGTGATTCAACCCAAAGCTGACTTGGAAAAATTGGGCTCTTTAAAGATCCCCAAGGGGGTTGTCCGCATAAAACATACGCATCCAGGGTGCGATGTTATGGTTTTGAACTATGATTTGTTCAAGCGATATGCGTACACACCCAAGCGTTTTTTGGTGCTCAATGCTGATCCTGGCAAAGTGCGTATTCAAAGGCTGAATATCCTGGATAATTATGCTGACAGTTTGATGCTGAAGCAGGCCAACGGGAGTAAGTCTTCGATATTTGCGATTGACTCCATTGACTTTGGCAAGGGCGCGGCCGTGCTTAAATCTACAAAACAGATTAAAGACGGGTACCAGTTGACCTTTGAGATCTCAGCCCCAAAACCGCCTGCTAGACAAAGGCTTTTCCAAGACCTTATTACCATCAAATTATCGACAGGCGATCAGTTCGAGGTGCCGATCAATGGGATCTATTCAATGGCAGCTTTGTCGGATTCAAAAGCGAGGTAATGGTTCTTTTTGCTTGGTCTTGGAAGGGGTATAAGTGTGTTACTAAGATCGTCTCATAAAAAGACGTGGGTTCTGGTCTGTGGAATTTTGGGTCTGTCCAGTTTCTGGGCTTGGGCTGGTTTTACAAAAGCTACGGAGGGTGTCTCGATTTTCTTGACAGGTCAGGAAGTCGGGGCTCTTAAGCCCTGCGGGTGTTCTGGTGGGCAGTTGGGTGGCCTGGAACGTCGGGCTGCGCTTTGGGAAAAGGTTGACCCTGAGAAGCGTCTGATACTGAGTACTGGAAACCTTGTCAGCGACGACACTGAACAAAACTTGATCAAGTATCCCATATTTGTACAGGCATACCAGATTCTGGGGTATGACTTGGTTAACCTTACATCCAGGGATCTTGAAATTGGCTCTTTGGCGGGTGCTGTAGATATTGTCGAGGCCCTGGGTATGAAGCCCATGGCTGCGCAAGGTGACGATTATGGCATCAAACCTAGTTTTTCTCGCGTATTTACGGTGGGGCGGCACGATATTCAGGTGAATGTCATTGCCGTTGACTCGGTTCAATATGAGCATTTGGATGCACTAGATACTTCAGGGGTGACGATCTTCGTCCTGAATGATGCGAATCAAACATTGAGGGAAACAGTCTTGAGACAGGCAGACGCCCATGACTGTGTGGTATATCCCGAACCCATGGATGAGCCAAGGGTGCTAAAAGAGCCTGGCCAAGGCCCCATGGAGGTGTCGATTGGTCAGCGAGGTCGGTATGTGTGCCAGTTAAGAATAACATGTCATGCAGAGACTGGTGAGCCCAGTTTGGCGTTTTCTTTTATGGCTGTGTCGGAAGATTTGGCCAAAAATGAAGAGATTAAAGGGCTCTACAAGAGTTATCAGCAAATTGTGGCCACAAGTGAATTGCAGGAATCTTATGCTCGTGTGCCGTTATCGCATCGGGATTTGACGTATGAGGGGTCACAATCCTGTGAGGCCTGTCATCCTGAAGAATACCGGATTTGGAGTACCAATAAGCATGCCCATGCTTTTGCCACGCTGGTTCGGATCGGATCGCAGCGTGACCCTGAATGTACTGTATGTCATGTTGTGGGTATGCAATACGACGTGGGATATCTGACCCAGGTAGACACGCCGAAACTCAAGGATGTAGGGTGTGAAGTGTGCCATGGGCCAGGGTCTGAGCATAAACGATCCTTTGGGAAACTTCGGACTCAGGATCCCCAAATGAAGTGTCTTGACTGCCATACCCCGGAGCACAGTGGGGGGTATGCAGGGCACGAACAAGAATTTCTAAATAAAATTAAGCATTGGAAGGAACCAAAGCCCGTTCGCACTGTCAAAGAATAAAGGAGACTTTAGGTGACTTATGATAAAAACACTGCGAATTACAAGCGTTTTGGTGGCCATGGGTGCTATTGTACTGATGGGGATGTCTGTTGTTTTTGGCATCGAGAAAGATTCTGAGGTTCAGGCTCTGGTCAAATCTGAAGGGCCTATTGCTCAATTTGAACAGAATCGAGGCAAGGCGGCAGCTAAGAAGAACACCAATACCAAACATCCTTTGGTGTTGGCGGCAGAACAGTATGCCCTGTTGCTGAATCCGCCCAAACCAAAAAGAACTGTGACGACTCCACGTAAGCTGCCCACCAATAAGGTTCCTGCTGTGGCCCAGAATATATCCAGCAGTACCAAGCTCGTGGCCATTTGCTACAATGCTCAGGACCCCAATTTTTCGTTTGCTCTGATGGATGTACCTGGTAAGGGGCAGCGTTGGGTGGGGATTAATGACACAATTGACCATCATGTGGTTCACGAAGTGTTGGTTGGGGAAGTCATTCTAATGAATGGCACTCAACGTGAGGCTTTGACGATTGAGAAAAAGGCGACAGTTAGTTTGATAAAAGGTGAGAACCAAGGTGTGGTTGGTGTCGATGGCACCAGCGTTATTGGAGGGACGACGAGACCTCTGCCGGGAAATCGTCGCATTTCCTCTCAGGCAAAGCGTCCGATAGGCAGGCCAACAACGCGTAATGCTGCGTTACGATCGACAAACACGCTGACCCCTGAAGAGCGAGCGAAGGTGCTGATCAAGGCCCTGACCGAGGCTCAGGCGATGTCCGTGGATGTTTCCGGCATGTCTGAAAGTCAACAAAAGGACGAGCGATTCCGACGTGACAAAATTATGGCTGCGATTTTGGCTGCCAAAAATCATGCTCAGTCTCAGTCTGCCAATGCCAGTCAATTGCGTGAGTTGGGAAAAGATTTCATTGATAGACAAAACAGCTCGGACACGAACGGTATGTAGAAAACTCCCGAAAGACCAAATTTAGCCGTATAGACGCAGCTCTTTTTTTTAAGGGCTGCGTTTTTTTTATGCGCTCTTTAAGGGGGCGATAATCTCCTGCATGAGTGTAATTTCCCAAAATTAGTGACCCGCATACGCCTCGGTTATGGCAATATAGGTCTTAAAAAAGTAGAGTTAACA
>CAZBTJ010000022.1:17818-38732 GCA_964494325.1 uncultured Pirellulales bacterium | reverse complement strand
AGAGTCAATCTGCCTGGTAATAATATATGCTTTAACAGTATTAATACGCCTGGTTTTTTGGAAACAAGAGGAACTTTTGTTATGCTTGGCTGTCTGAAATGATATGACAGTTTTGTTTACAGGGGTTGCGGGGAAATGGATAGCAACTCATGCGGTTCAAAACGAGATAGCCACTCTGTGTTAGAGTGGCTGGAAAAATCAGAAAGGGTGCCCGTTGCACGGGCAGGTCGACGAGTGAGCGGCATCACGAGCTGGCCTGAATGCCCAAGAAGAGGTTCTGGAATTACGGGGTGACTATTATGATGGAACGGACTTTCTCGATTGGGAGTCGCAAGAAGATGGTGCGGTTGGTCCTGGCAGGATGTATGGTATGGACTCTGGTTGCATCATGTGCGAATGCAAATCAAAGCTTATCTTCTTATAATCCAAAACACATCACAGCCAACAAGGCTTGGCAAATGATCAAACAATCTGCTTTGGGCACTGCGTCTGTGATGCCTGGTGCGAATACGTTGCTCATTACAGGGACAAACACGCAAAGGAAAAACGTGTTGACTCTGCTGGATCTGATTGATACCACAGCGAATTATCAAGTGGTGTCTATGGAGACCAAACAGGGCCTTGAGTTGTCCGTTAAGAACCTTAAGGAGGCCTACACGCAACTGTCGATTGGTTCTATGGCAGCACCGCCTGTCAAGGCGTCTGGTATTCGGGTGATTCTTGAATCAAAAGACTTTCGTATGCTGGTTGTGGCACCGACACACTGGACGGAGCGTGTCAAGGCTGTGCTGGTGCATGGTGTCGCTGCAACAAAACCAGTCACGACCAAGGCGTTTCTACCGATCGTGAACCAAACCTTTGCCTCGACAGGGGACGTTGAAACAGACCATACGCCCAAGACCATACTACGTGAAGAGCTTGGACGTATCTCAGATACCACACGTTTGGCCCGTATTGATCCGATCCCCGTGGCACCCGTGGTTCAGACATTGGTTCAAAAGCCACAAGACACGATGATTGTGCCTGTTCGCTCCATGTCGTCTCATGTCAAACAATACCAGATGCCAGAAGCGGCCAATGGTGAGATGACCCTGGAAATGGAATTGCCTCCAACCATGCCTATCAAGTCTCTGATTGATTTGGTGGGTAAACATCTGCAATTGGACTTTATGTATGATGATAAAGAGGTGGAAGGTGAAGTGACGCTGAAACTGGAAGGCGCCTTGAGTGGCCCTGTGAAGGTTAAGAACCTGTATCCTTTGCTGGAATCTGTGATGAAGTTCAAGGGGTATATCATGGCTCGTCGTGGCGATGTGGTGACTGTGGTCAAGTCCGACAAATGGGCTGACATAGATCCTGATCTTAGCCAAGGAGGTGGCCTGATCAACTTTGGTGAAGCCGTGATGACACGTCCATTCAGGCTCAAGCACATCAGCACATCGGATGCTGAGGCTTTACTTGAAAGCATGAAACTGGGTCTGGCCAAGTCTTCGATTGCAGAAAACAAAACCCTGATTATCACGGCGTATTCTTATCGCATGCCGCGTATTGAATCGTTGCTTGAGATGGTGGATCAGCCCGGTGAGCCCAAAGTGTTCAGGTCTCGTGGATTGAATTATACAATGGCTCAAAATCTGACAGATAAGGTGCGTGCCTTGGCGGAGCAACTCAGCAACATAGAAATATCAGTGTCTTCTTCTGGGGGATCAAATTCCAGTGAACCCACGATTTCACCCAAACGTTCCAATGAAACCACGGCCGCTTACAGTCGTCGTGTCAGCATTGCTCGCAATGCATTGATGGCCAAACGGAATGCTGCCCAGCGTGGCATTTCGACGAGTACTAGCCAAAAGCCAAAGGAAGACGTGTATTTGGATGCGGATGAACGAACCAACAGTATTCTGATGATTGGCCGTGAAGAGCAGTTGGCCATTGTTCAGGATCTGATTGATACGCTGGATGTCGAACAGCAAGATCCTCGTACGCCACTGGTCTATGAGATCAAGAATATGGATGCGGAAGAGATTCGCAATAAGTTCCAGGAACTGGGGATCATCGGAAGACATCAATCCAATAGAAATGAGATCGGTGGCCGGATCACTTCTGGGGCTGCGACCAATCGTACGACGACCGGGGCGACCAGTGCAGTAAATCGCACAACGCCAACGCAGAGAATGGGTGACAATATGGGCTATGATTCATCTGACGCTGCCCTGTCGGAAGAGCCCCAGGTGGTGATCATCGAACAGACAAATTCTCTGTTGATCAGGGCGACACCTGAACAGCATACGCAGATGGCTCAATTGCTCAAGTATCTGGATTCTGATGCCACAGATGATGCCGTGCCTTACGCCATCTATAGCTTGAAAAACACAGATCCTGAAGAAATGACGGCTGTGCTTCAGAAGCTAATTGAAGAGACCATCCTGGATAAGGAAGGAAAGATTGAGTCGGTTGTGCGTAAGATTGATGACCAAATTGTGATTGTGCCTGACCAGAATACGTTCTCTCTAATCGTGTACGCCAGTAATCAAAACCAGAAGTGGATCAAGGATTTGGTAGAAACACTGGATAAACGCAGACCTCAGGTGCTGATCGATGTAACGCTTGTGGAAGTGTCAAAATCTGATGAGTTTAACTATGATCTGAATCTATTGGAGAGCTTTTCAGATTTGACCAATACGTCTGGTGTGACCAGTGCATTAATCCCGGGTGCCAGCGCAACTAATCTGGTCGACGTGTTGATGAATAGCGGCAAAGATCACTTTGTGGACATGCAGTCGACCGGTGGTTCAGGTACGGCTTTCTATGCCGACAGACATATCAACGCTTTATTGACTGCGATGCAGACAAAGAAGTTGGGCCGCGTCATGGCCAAGCCCAAAATTCTGGTGAATGACAATGAAAGTGGTGTGATCTCAACGCAAGATACGACCTACGTTCAGGTCGTTGGCGGGGCTCTGCCACAGGAAGGTAGCCAGATCGTTCAGACATCAACGCAGTATAATGATTACTCTGCCGGTGTGACACTGGAAATCATGCCTCATATCAGTGAAGGTGACCTGCTGAGATTGGAAATAGACCTGATTCGCTCTGATTTTGGTGCTCCAGCCACAGATGGTGGTCCTCCTGATACCAGCGAGAGCACCTTGAAAACTGTGGTGACTGTGCCGGACAAGAGCACGATCATCCTGGGCGGCATGACCAAGATTAATCAGACCAAGACTGGTGGCAAGGTGCCAATTCTGGGCGATCTGCCTCTAATTGGCGGCTTGTTCAGAAGCTCTGGCAAGAGTGATCTTCAGAAGAAGCTGTACATATTTGTGAAGGCTGAGGTGATTCGTCCTGAGGAGACTTTGGACCAAGGTAATGACCTGGTTGAACTTTCCAGTCGCAATAGACACGCATTTGAAGAAGATGAAGCTGAGTTCCAGGGATTCGAAGGCTGGCCTGGCGTTAAGGCCCGCCCCATGAGGCCTGAGAAGGTCTTGAATCTGGAATAATTCTGAGCGGGTTTCAGGATGGCATTTTGCCAGGAGACTCGGTATAGTAACGGGCTACTGAAAAGTAGCATAGCAAGAATTTGAATATAATGGAATTGGGTGGGGCCCTTAGTCTTATGAAGGAACTACTACTAGAGACAGCACGGCAGACCGGTTTGGTCGACGACAAGGAGTTGGCGACTTATTTGAAAGACGTCAATGGCAACGAACGTATTGACGAAACCTTGCTCAGGTGCCCCTTTTTAACTGAAGATATTGTATTACGCCTCTTCGCTGGTGCGATGGGTTGGCAGTACCTCTCCGAGGTGCCAGAACAGGCAGTCCCCCCCGAGTTTATCGAGTCTGTTCCGCCAACGTATGCCCAGCATCATTTCTTAATTGGTGTCAAGACAGAGGCCCTGTCATCTCATTCTGCGTCCGGGGTTACCCCCCCCCAGGACGATGGTGAACTCACCGTTGTCCTATCCAAACCCTTGGACGTGACCGCATTGGATAATGTATCCAAGATGACAGGGCTTTCTGTCCGCCCGGCTCTGGCAACACGGGCTGTGATCACCTCGGTGATTGATGTGGCGTATGAACAACGATCCAGTGTGATTGAAGAAGTGGCTGAAGAGCTGGACTCTCAAAACTTAGATCAACTTGCCGACGAAGTGTCTGCGTCTGACGACCTGTTGGATGTGGTGAATCGTCCGCCAGTGATTCGTCTTGTGAATGATATGCTGTTCCGTGCTTTGCAGTTGCGGGCCAGTGATATTCACG
The DNA here is from genome assembly GCA_964494325.1 of uncultured Pirellulales bacterium. GTDB lineage: Bacteria > Planctomycetota > Phycisphaerae > Sedimentisphaerales > Anaerobacaceae > JAIPFM01. Next base: position 34,467 of record CAZBTJ010000022.1, on the reverse strand, counting down.
TCCATCCATTTGAATCTCGGATTCAGATCCGGTATCGTGTGGATGGTATCATGTATGATACATTAAGTTTAAATCGTAATGTTCTCCCCTTGATAATTTCCCGTATTAAAGTCATGGCTGGTATGGATATCGCCGAACGACGCATGCCGCAAGATGGTCGGTGCAGTGTGAGACTCGGTCAACGTGAAGTGGACTTGAGAATCAGCACTGTACCGACCAGCTATGGAGAGCGGGCGGTGCTGCGTGTGCTTGACAAGAGCTCGGGTGTCTTTATCTTGGAGGAGTTAGGCCTGTGGAAAGAAGATATGGAAGTGGTGGATTCATTACTCGATCGTTCCCATGGCGTTATATTTGTGACAGGTCCGACAGGTAGTGGCAAGAGTACAACCTTGTACGCTTGCTTGAACCGATTGGATTCATCCGAGAAAAATGTGATCACCATTGAAGACCCGATTGAATATCAACTGGGTGGCATCAGCCAGATCCAGGTGGCCAATAAAAAGGGCATGACCTTTGCAACAGCCCTGCGCCACGTACTGCGTCAAGATCCTGATGTGATCATGGTCGGTGAAGTGCGTGATGTGGAAACGGCGCGTATGGCGATTCAATCATCCCTTACAGGTCACCTTGTGTTCAGTACGCTGCATACCAATGATTCGGCCGGTGCGATCAGTCGTTTACTGGACTTGGGTGTGGAGCCCTATCTGGTGAGTTCGTCTCTGATCGCGGTGGTGGCTCAGCGTTTGGTGAGGCGGATCTGTGATGAGTGCAAAGTGGAGGCTCACGCCTCTCCCAATGACCTGCGTGCTTTGGGGATTAATGAGGCCGATATCACGGATCATGTCTTTTATGAAGGCAAGGGGTGCGATAAATGTTTCCACACGGGCTATAGAGGCCGGACCGGGATCTACGAGGTGATGTTGATCACTGACGCGATCCAGGAATTGATCTATACCCGCGAAAGTGCCGGTAAAATCAAGCGTCTTGCCCTGGATAGGGGTATGAAGACCCTGCGTATGGACGGGGCCAGAAAGGTGCTTAAAGGTGTGACTACTGTGGCTGAGGTGCTCCGTGTGACCCAGGCAGACTTGGCTTAACAGGGTTTAATAAAAACAAAATCAAGGATGGATGGACAAAGGTCGACACCCTTGAGACACCGAAATCCTGGGTGGGATTCGGATTGTATTTTCGGTCCTTTGAGATAAACTATGCCTACGTATCATTATACGGCCATTGCAGCCAACGGAAAAAAAGTCAAAGGCAATATTGCCGCTGAAAACCCCTACGCGGCCAGGCGGCAGTTACGCGTGCGCAGCATCCATCCGTCGTCCATTGAAGAGGTGGCCAGTGTCAGCAAAAACACGACTTCATTTTCTCTGGGTTCGTTGCAGCGAGTCAACAAAGGGCAGATCGTGGACTTTACCAAACAAATGGCCACATTGCTCAATTCTGGGATCAAGCTTACAGAAGCATTGTCTGTATTGACCCTGCAGGTCTCTGATGTCAGATTCCGCCATGCCATTAATGATATCCGAGATCGTGTCATGACCGGCGAGTCTCTGGCCGATGCCATGAAGGATTACGATTGTTATTTTGACGTGATCTTTGTGAGTATGATTCGTGTGGGCGAGGTCACAGGCAATCTTGGCGGCAGCCTCAAGACCATGGCCAGCTTTATGGAAAAACGCCAGCGAGTCGAGGGCAAGATTGTGACGGCCATGGTGTATCCCATGGTGCTCATCTTTTTCTGTTTGGCCGCCATCATGATTTTGACCACCAAGGTGATTCCCACGATTGGCGAGCAGATCATTAATGCGGGCCAGGAGTTGCCCTGGATTACGCAGCAACTGATGAATTTTAGCGATATACTGACAAGTTGGAAAATACTGGTGCTCATCGGTATCATCGGAGCCATTAGTTTCTTTGTGCGACGTTTTTTTGCGACAGACCGAGGTGCCTTTCTTCGGGATAAAGCCATCCTGTCTATGCCGTTATTTGGCCCCTTGGTCAAGCAACGCGTGGTCTCTCGTTTTGCGGCCACCCTGTCCACCTTGCTGGGTTCTGGTCTGGCCATGGCAGAGTCACTGCGAATTGTGGCTGAGACTACCGGCAATGTGCTCATGAAAAATGCAGTCAAGCAGGCACGAGAACGTATCATGTCGGGTGCAGACATTGCCTCGCCATTACGTGACAGTGGGGTGATCAGTCCGGCCATCGCCCATATGGTGGCTGTGGGGGAAAAAAGTGGCGAGCTTGAAACCATGCTTCAAAATATCAGTAATGAACTGGAAGAATCCACAGATCAGGTCATCGAACGATTGAGTGCCGCTGTGGAGCCCGTAATTATTGTGTTTATGGCGGCTGTGATTGGTGTGATTGCGTATGCCACGATCATGCCGATCTTGGAAATATCAACGGCTCAGTTTTGACAAACAATAAGGAGAACCGGAACTCATGAAGGGTACACAAAACAAAAGACAAAAACGTGGCTTCACCATGATCGAACTGATGGCTGTGCTCATTATCATGGGCCTGTTGTTCGCTGTGGTCGCCAATAACTTTATGGGCAAGGTTGGCCAGGCGCGTTCCGTGACCACCAAAGCCAACCTCAAGCTTCTGCATGATGCCGTGAAGTCTTTTAAAATGGACACCGGACGTTATCCCACAGAAGAAGAGCAGCTGAGTATTTTGATTGATGAACCCATGGATGTTCAAAACTATCAAGAAGGTGGTTATTTAGAAGGCACAGAATTGCCTTTCGACGGTTGGGGGTATGAATTTGAGTATGAGCGACTTCCAGAAAACGGCAAACCTTTCTTGATCAGAAGCTATGGTGCTGACAATCAAGAGGGCGGCGAAGGGGAGGACGCAGATTTACTCAGCACAGATCGCTAGGTTTTCTGCATGAATGAAACGTGATTAAGGGGATGGGACAGGATGGCCCGTGGTGCAAAAACGTTTACAATTTAAAACACAGGGTTTTACCTTGGCAGAGATGGTCATCACTCTGGGAATATTGGCACTGTTCATTATGCTGGCCAATACGTCTGTATTGAGCCGTGTGCAGAGCTATACCTTTAAATCCCAGATTCAGGATTTTATTTCTACCCTGCAAATGGCGGTCATGTCCGCCGGTGAAACGGGCAGACGGTACGAAGTGATTGTTGATCCTGTGAACCAAACCTACCTGTTGCGTCAAATCACCACCTCTGATCTGTCGGACTATCTCCCTGAAGAAGTGATTGATGATGGCGAATTTGGGCGTGCCTGTCGTGTGGACAAGATCGTGTTTGATGATGGCGAAAGTACCACACAGGAACCCGCAAAATTCCGTGCGGGCCATCGCGGCTGGGCGTATGGTGGTCAAATCATCTTTTATGATGAAGACGATCGTGTATTTACCGTGTTGATCAACCGTTTGAACCGACGCATAGAAATTGTGGAAGGGGAGGTGGAACTCCTTTCTCCCAAGGGCAAAGAAGATTTGCCATTCCCAACCCCCATGATTAGACGATAATTATGAGTCAAAGCCAGCCAACCATGTCACTCCAGAACGCATCAGGGAAAGCCAAAGGCTTCACCCTGCTGGAGGTGATCTGTTCGCTGGGAATTCTGTCCATCATCTGTTCCAGCGCTTTGGTGATCATGGCCCGAAACAAACAATCCTCCTACAATGTGACCATGCGTTTGCGAGCTCTGGAAGTGGCCCGTGAAAACCTGGAGCAAATTCTGGTTAAAAAAAGTGTGGAAGAAAAAACCGAATACGGTGACAGTGAAACCTATCCTGGTATTAAATGGGAGTCTACCGTTGAGACCTTTTACGCCCCGTTGGAAGGTCAGACCTGGGCCAGGGCTGTTTCCATCGCCCGGTACAAGGACATGGAAGACAATGATGAAGAGATTGAGTTGGAGCACTGGTTGTGCCAGGTTTCGGAATCTGACATGGCGGCCCTGGATCAACTGGGTGGTGCTGATTCCGGCTTGTTGATGAGTATTGAAGAGGCTGTCCTGTTTGCAGGCGTGGATGAACAAGAGGTGTTGATGTGGATAGAAAATGGCATGGTTCAAACAGAGGAAGGCTTTTTTATTGAAGCCAATCTGAAACTGTTCCAACGTACAAATGGGAATCCATCCGCGGAAGAATTAGATCAACAGGCCACGACGGGCGTGTTTGATGATATGTCAGGGCTGGATGTTGAAGTGGATTTGGAACCTATGACTGACTCGGAGCCAGGCACCCTGGACAGACGGGGAGGGCGTTAGTATGGTCTTGACCTTCCATCAAAGAAAGCGTCAGTCCTGGCGTTCGGCCTTTACCTTGACTGAACTCATGGTGGCTGTGGTTATTGCCGCCATGATGCTCACTGTCTTGCTGGCCATCAGCAGTCATGTGCAGCAGTCTGCCGCGACCATAGAGACCAAACTGAATGAATTTGAATTGGTCCAGGAGGTGCTACAGCTGATCGCAGAAGACCTGGATTCCAAAATTGACCCTAAAGCAGGCACCCAGTTAACCGTGTTCAATCGAATGGAAGATGGGTATCCCACAGCCAAGATAACGATTACCACGACCATGAAAGATGAAAAATACGAAGATCAGATTCTGGAAGAGATCACATGGCAAGCCAATGTAGACATACAAACCAATCGTATTGTGTTGTACCGAAGTCATTCAGGCCAATTGGTTGAAGACAAATTGCTGGATCAGCGTCGTGATGAGGTTGAATCTCTGTCTCCATTTGTGCCAGTCTGTGGAGGATTGACAGCGTTTCGTATTGAAGTATTCCGTAATGACCAGTGGATTGATCAATGGGTTGGCCCAGGGCTTCCCACTGGTATAAGAGTGATCATGTCTGATGCACAGGCCCAAAAGAACGTTCAGGGTGAGTGGGAAGTTTCTGAGGAAGACCTCGTGACTCGAACCATGGCTATTGCCCGAACGCGTGAATTGAAGTTTAAAGTGGCGGATCCCAACTCGGATGTATTCCAACAACCCATATAATCCGATAATCAAACGCAGGCAACAGGGCGTGGTGTTATTGCTGACCATTGTGATTCTGGTTATTTTGACCACACTGGCCTACACCGTGACTGTACGTGTGAATCGTCAACGCCATCGGGCCGATTATCTGATCAATTACACCAAAGCTCAATATGCCTGTGATTCCGCGCTTAAAGCCGTGTCAAAGGGGCTTAAAGAATTGACGGTGACAGCGATTAGTCGTCCCAATGAGCCAGATTTTTCAGATCTGTTTGCGTATAACGAGGAAGAATACGAAGAATTTCTCGACTCATGGAAAGACCTGTTGGCAAGTGACCAGTTTGGCCCTTTGGCTCGAAGCGGTCAAGCCGATCCCAATGATCCCAATGCCACTGAACGGGATGACGGGATCTTGTATGATGAGATCAACGCCTATAGTCTGTTGACAATCCGGGGACCGTACGGACCCGAATGGCCCTATGTGGAGGAGCCTTTAGAATTTGAAGTGGGTGCGGCTCAGGTTCGTGTTACCATTGAGGATGAAAACGCCAAATACCCTCTGGCCTGGAAGTTAATGACCGATAAAACCGTAGAACGAGAGGTGAATGCCGGATTTCGCGTTTTCTGCGAGTGGATGGGCATGGACTATGATCAGATAGAGACGCTTGAAACACAAATTACAGATTTGGCAGAGGTCAAGCCCTATCAAACAGAATTCAAACCCATTACCCGCGTTGTTCAGTCCACCACAAAAAGTCGGGCAACTGGCACGGGTACCGCCGCCCGTACCCTGCGTACACAAGCGGCAAGAAACCGGGTTCAGAAACGTGAAACCATTACCCCTGATGATCAGGCAGCGCAGCTGGAGATAGATCTTACCAGATTATTTAACACGACTCTGATTGACAAGGAACCTTTGCTCCAGCCGATACTTTTCAGCGATACACGCCAGGAGAATGCCCTCAAATATATCGGACTGCATGCGTCTGGCCTGGTCAATATCAACAGCGCACCTCGCCATGTGCTTGAAGCGGCGTTTACATTTGGCGGCGAAGCCAGAGAGTTGGCAGAGGCCGTGATTGTGGAAAGGCAGAAGACGCCTATTCAGGATTTGGATGATTTCAAGAAGAACTATCTGAGATATGCCGAAGCAATGGAGAAGTGTGAACCGTACATCTGTACGGTTAGCACCCTGTTTACGGTTCGAGTGGAAGCCACCTGTGGTGTGGCCCGAGTGACCAAAATCTTGATATTGTCTAAAGATGGTGAGGCTGTTAAAACCATCGCAGTGGTCTCAGGGTAGAGATTCTGCAGCATTATATAAGAGGAGTGAACCACGTGGAATCACAAAACGTATTGGGGCTCTATTTTGGAAAAACCCAAGCCATCGCTGTTTGTGTGAACAAAGGGGCTGTGGCGGGCGCAGTGATCCTGTCGCTTGAGGCTGATCAGAAGGGTGATTTACAGACTCTGGCACATCGTTTGGCAGAAGCTTGCAAGGATCAGAATTTCAAATATTCAGAGGTGTCTGTGGCGCTGGACAGTGCCTGGTTTATGCAGCATACGGTTCGCAGTGAATTCAAGCAGGCCAAACAAATCGCTGCCACAGTGCGTTTTGACACAGAAGAAGTGGTGGCTTCAGACATTTCTAATCTGTCTGTGGCATTTGAAATTGCCTCTTTAAATGAAAACGGATCTCAACTGAACGTTTTCACAGCAGACCATGATCCCCTGTCGAAAATCCTCTTGACCCTTCAGAGTCATGCCCTGGATGCCATTCGTGTTTTACCCGATATCGGCTGTTTGACTGGATTGGTTCAGCAAAACCTTGAAACAAAGACCTTGGCCGGATCATCCGCCTTGATTTGTCTGGTATCCAAGCATAGCGGTTATTTTCTAAGGTATGATCAGGAAACAGGGTTGCACCCGGTAAGAGCTTTTCTGGTGGGATCGCGTGCCAACATCACAGACGTTCTCGTGCGTGAGTCCTTTACCACCATGGCCTCTGTAGGCGGCACACAAGGCAATCTGCTCGTGTATAGTGCCAACGAAGAGGTTGATATTGAGGTCTTGTCTCAGCGTTTGGGATTGCCCACAGCGGGCTTGCCCTGGTTTGAGTCGAGCCCCTGGGGCGAACAGGCCGCTACGGATCAGGCTGATGTGGTGGGGTATGCCATTGCGTATGGTGCCGCGACATTACATACTGAAGCAGGGTCAACTCTGGATTTTCGCAAAGACTTCATGCCGTATCAGGGCAAGAAGATGCGTTTTCAAAGTGCCATAAAATGGGCTTGTATTGCTGCCACCCTGTTGATTTTGGTGTGGGGTGGTCGTTTGCAGGCCAATTGGTTCCAGGCCAAATCCGACTGCAATGCACTAAAGAATACTTTGCGCAAAGACTATGTACGTGTGATGCCTGGGAAAAAAGATCTTCCCGAAAATCCAGTCAAAGAATTAGAAAAAGCCATTCGTGGCATAAAGAATGTGCAGGGTGGACGTCTTGACCTGGGTGGCAGCCAATCAACCCTGGCAAAACTGACGCTGGTACTCAAGGCTATTAGTCAATCGTATCAGCGTGCAGGGTTAGAGATCGACAAGGTGAATATTTCGATAAACCATATCGTGGTTAACGGATCAACCGCTAGACCCGAAGGACATTTAATATTACAAGAAGCTCTGAAAAGTCAGAATTTAGGCTTCCCCGATATGACAAAGAGCAATTCAAAGAATGGCCGGGTGCCTTTTAGCGTGACTATCAAGACCAACGAAAAAAGGGGAGATGACTGATATGCAAGAGTTGTACAAGAATCCGATGGTCTACTATATTTTGATTCCTTGTCTGGTATTGGCTTGGCCAGCATTCATGATGCTAAAATACATGCCGTCCATACATAATGAACGTGACACTTGGATGGGGTATGTAGAGGATGCCAATGATCTAATTATAGAAATTCTGACCCTGGACCCCGAACGATTGAACTATGCAGGCAAGCAAGGGGAGGCTGTGGAGTTTGAGTATAACAAGGCCCTGTACGATGTGGCAAACTCGCTTCGCATTGCCAATGATTATACATTTCGCCCCGGTGCAACCACTTCGGGTATACAGAAAAAGAAGATGGGTGACGTGACCTTGGACAATATCAACATTACCCAGTGTTCTCTGTTTTTATCTACCCTTCAAATGCGTTGGAATGGTTTGGAATGTACAAAATTGGGGCTGACCAACAAAAAGACCATGAAGGACCGCTGGGACGCGACCATGTCTTTTGTTTACTATTACTGACGGTTCAGGCGCCCGGGAATTTGCGACATGGATGACGCTCAAAACCAGATTCGACTTGACAGCATTCGGACCCAGATCAAGGCCTTTCCCACGGGCCCTGGCCTATACTTCATCAAAGATGGCCGAGATACGGTTCTGTACATTGGCAAGGCCAAAAACCTCAGGAGCCGCATCTCCAGCTATTTCCAACCTGGGGCAGACCTCATGGAGTCACGCGGCCCCAAGATTGTCGAGATGGTGGGGTTGGCCGTGTCAGTGGATTATCTTGAATGCGCCAACGAAGTGGATGCCATTCTCCAGGAAGCCCGCCTGATCAAGGATATCAGGCCTGCTTACAATACAGTACTCCTGGACGACAAAACCTTTCCGTATCTTGAGATTACCACAGGGGACGATTTTCCCGGTGTTTATGTGACACGCACACCGCGATCCAAAGGCAGTCGATTGTTTGGCCCCTTTACAGGGACTCGAGATCTTCGTGCGGCCCTGGTGGTACTACAGAAAATTTTCAAATTTAGAACCTGTCACCTCGACATCAAAGCCTCAGACAAGAACCGACGCTTCTTCAGACCATGCTTGTTGTATAGCATTCAGCAATGTACAGCACCCTGCGCTGCCAAGATAGACAAAACCGAGTACAAGAAGGTTGTGAGTGATGTGATTCATTTTTTGCGATCCAAACGATCTACAGTTCTTCGGCAACTGGAAAAGAAAATGCAGGACGCGGCTTCTGGCATGGCCTACGAAAAAGCCGCAGTATACAGAGATCGAATTCGTCTGATCCAACGATTGGATGAACGTGGCACACCGGATGATTATGTTCAGCCGGAGGTCTTTGCGGCGGACCCCGCAGAAGCGTTGGAGGCCCTGCGTAAGGCCCTAAAACTTCAATATGATATACGTACCATTGAAGGCATGGACATCGCGCATCTGCAAGGTGATCAGTCAGTGGGCTCTTTGGTCAAGTTTATCGACGGTCGGCCCTTTAAAAGTGGCTATCGACGATTCCGCATCAAAACCGTGGCCCACATTGACGACTATGCCTCGCTTGCAGAGGTTGTCAGAAGACGCTACAAATATGCCCTGCGAGGTGAAGAACTTTGGCCAGACCTCATTCTGATCGACGGGGGCCTGGGTCAGCTCCACGCTGCAGAAAAGGCCATGATCACTCTCTTGGCAGAGGCTACGGCCAATAAGCACGCGTCAGCCTTCCCTCAAAACACCACGCTGATCTCTCTGGCAAAAAAAGAAGAACTCATCTACAAGCAGGGTTCAAAGGACCCGATACGTTTGTCTGCCCATTCCCCGGCCAGAAAGCTCCTGCAATACATTCGTGACGAATCTCACAGATTCGCCCAGCATTACCACCATCTCCTAAGATCAAAGGATATGCTGGAATGATTCAACGGTGATTTTAGCCAAGGGCGGTTGTCTCTTAGGTTGAGCCCAGAAAACGTTTGGCCCGTTGTTGGTAGTTTGTTTGGGTCGAAACATCCAAAATCTTTTGCAGTACTTTTTTCACTGTACGGTTCTCTTTTATTCGTGGGTTCTTTTTGGCGACGCGTTCAATCAGGGTAATTGAGACCGTGCAGGCCACTTCCTTAACTGATGGGTCATTGAAGTAGGGCATGATTTGTGCCAAGGCCTTGGGCGAATCAATGCGTCCCAAAACGCCCAACCATTGTTGTTTTTCTGCGGTTTGCTTCAAGAGGGGTTCAATTTCCCGACACATGGCCAGACGCTGGTTGTTTGGCAGGCTACCCCGTTCGGCTATCCTCAGGTAGAGGTTTTCCCACGGCTGACCCAGGCATGGTTTCCAAGGCATACCTCGCCATGTGGGATAGTTTTTCATCAGCCAGAAAATCCACCAGTACGGGAATGGCTTTGGTAGACCCGGCTACGCCCAACTGTCGACAGGCACCTGCTTTTTCCTGGAATGAGGCATCAGATTTGAGCACGGCCAGGAGCGTGCCCTCCAACTCGGGTGTGATTTTGGGAATTGTCTGACTGAACAATGGCGTGGCAATAAGCAGCAGACAGGTGACAACCAAAAGGCTCTATATTTTTGGGGTAAACATAACAGTGCTTTCTTTCTCTTTATAGGGTTCTCCAAACTCCAAGACTTAGGACTCAGGACCCTGGACTTTAGACTGTATTTAAATAATCCAAGGCTCACGCATGGCCCGTGACAGGAGTCGATTGGCTTCGGCATCGTTGACGAAGCGTTCCTTCACCGGGTCAAACTGCATGTCCCGTTTGAGCCACATGCAAATATTAGCTGCGTGCACGGTGGTCATGGTGCGATGCATCATCACGGGGTTGGCAATAGTTTGACGCCGTGACCTGACGCAATCAAAGAAGTCACGCATATGATTCATGGGGCGTCCTGTGCGTCCCTGGTAATCACGCACCTGCTTGTGGAAGTCTTCAATGAGTGTGGGTGAGGAGGCAATGGGTCTTTCGTAGCCATCGGCCACAGATACCCAGCCTTCGGTGCCTTCATAGCGCACGCCGCAGGAGCCATGCCAGAATTTCTTGGCCATATCCCGTTCCAGAACCATCTTGATGCCATTGGCAAATTCTGTGACCATGCCATCACCCGAGTCGTTTGCTACGTAGTGGTATTTGATGGCACTGGTATCAGCGATGCCCAGGGCCACCTGGCACTGAGCAATGGTGTGTGCACCCCATTCCCCAATACAGCTGGTGTGGAAGTCGTAATGGCCACGCCATCGACCTCTGCAGTAAGCGGCATTAAAGGGACGCCATGGGCAGGGGCCCAGCCAGTGATCCCAATCGATCACTTCTTTAGCTGGTTCCGGTTCGGCAGGCAGCCAGTCATGACGCAATTCAGCGGAATCCCACGGCGCGATATGTGCACGTACTGTGTGGATGTTGCCCAGACGACCCGTGCGAAGCAATTCATTGGCGCTGGTGAAATTGCCCTGACTGAGACGCTGTGTCCCGGTCTGATAGATACGTTGATAACGATGTGCTGTATCTACCACAGCCTGACCCTCGGCCACAGTCATGGAAGAGGGTTTTTCCGAGTACACGTCCTTGCCGGCACGCATGGCCATAATGGAAGCCAGGGCATGCCAACGATCGCCCGTGGTAATGAGCAAGGCATCAATGTCCGTACCCACGGTTAGGCTCGAATCAAAGCGTTAGATCTGGATTGTCCGGACCAAAGTGCTTGAGCATGACAATGGGATCTGTTTGTGAGGGATTTGTGATCTTGACACCGGCCTTCGCAGCTGATTCGGAGACAAAATACTCGTCATGGGTCAACTGACCGTAACGAATCATGGTGGGGGTTTCCACAGGCCAAACGCCCATGGTGCCGTGTCCCTGCATCATGATCATGCCGTAGGCGCCATTGTCTTTAATGGTCACAGCGTGGCCTGGCAAGACTGTCAGTTCTTTGGCACTAAATGCGCTGGATTTGTAACAGATCCAGTTCTCTCTGTAGCCTGCGGCCTCCATGGCTTCCAGCGACATAACAGGTCGAGGTCGCATAAAGCGGTTCTTGGCAAAATTGGGATCCACATTGAGGTCCCAGTCAATGACTGCCAATAGATGGTCCACATCGCCCAGCTTGTCTTTGGGCGTGTCCTTCCAGAGGAGTTCCTTGGGCACAACCTGGTCATGGGTGATGTTCTCATACATCGCAAAGACATCCGAGGCCTTCTGAGGTTCGTATGTGCAGAGGCTCCCCGGAGCGTGCAGGACACCCGGGGGCACATCCCAGCCCGTCCCGACCTGGAGGCGGTGGGCCGGGGCCAGAGACGTAATCGCGTTGTCTCTTCCCTCATCGGCATCCTGGAGGGCCTTGCGAACCTGATCCTTGGTCACACCGGGATTGAGCCCGAAGAAGGTGTAAGGGAAGTCACCGCCATGGTTGTTTACCTGGGGGGGGAAATAATACGCTTCGGGCTTGCCAAGCTGGCCGGTTGGGGCGGCGTGTTCATCGCGATGGTGTATGTGATGTGGCAAGGCGCCTTTGTTGTCGAAAAATTTCGAGTACATGGGCCAGCGTTTGTGTGCCTGCCACAGTCGGTCACCGATGATCTGTCCCTTGAGTTCTGCGATGGCGTCCCTGAGAAGGATTGGTTCGGTCGTGTCCCCATCTTCGCACACCACAAAGCTCAGGCCTTCATTCGGGGAAGTGAGTGGGCCGTTGTCAGCCGGAGTCGTCGACGCAAACCACCGCTCATCAATGCCTCCCCTTTCGCCTCCCAAGGCGTAATAATCATTGGGATGCAGCTTGATGCGTCTACCCGGCACACAGAAGGACCGGGGGACCCAGGTGGGGGTTAAACGCAATATACCCTGACCTTGTTCCAGGGCTCGTTCTGCAATTGTGTGTGTTGACATGGTGTATCTCCTTGTACATTGTAAGGGCAGGTTTCTGGGCCCGCCTTTTTTACGGTTGCTCATTCGGGCGGCCACAGGGACCCGCCCCTACTTACTGCCTCGATGGGCTCTTCACTTGCTCGCTGGCACCGTTTCCCACGTGCCTTTTTTCGCTGAAGTGAGCACGGTTTCGCACACCTGCTGGGTGGCCAGAGCCTCTCGGAAGCTTGGGGAAGTGGGCTTACCCTCTGCCATATTCTCAAGGAAGTCCGCGACTTGATGCACAAAACTGTGTTCATACCCAATTTGCAGGCCCGGCACCCACCATTTGTCCATGTAGGGCATGTCAGCGTCAGTGACGTGCACATTGCGCCAGCCGCGCACAATGGAATCGTCAGCATGGTCGAAGTAACTCAGACGATGCAGGTCGTGGAGGTTCCAGGCAATGGAGGCATGTTCGCCGTTGATCTCAAAGGTGTACAGGGCCTTGTGACCCCGCGCGTAACGCGTGGACTCGAAGTTACCCAAAGATCCATTGTCAAATCGGCACATGAAGGTGCAGGCATCATCGATGCTCACGGGTTCGACCTTGCCGGTCTCGGCGTGGGTGCGTTGTTTCACAAAGGTCTCAGTCATGGCACTGACGCTGGTGATGGCGCCGTTGTGCCACATGGCCGTGTCTATGCAGTGGGCCAGCAGGTCACCGGTCACGCCCGAGCCAGCGGCCTTGGCGTCCAGACGCCAGGTGCCCATGCCACCCTGGGGGACTTCTGTGGAGATGGTCCAGTCCTGGAGGAAGTTGGCGCGGTAGTGAAAGATGCGTCCCAAACGTCCCTCGTCGATGAGTTGCTTGGCCAGGGTCACGGCCGGAACTCGACGGTAATTAAACGAGACCAGATTGGGCACGCCCGCCTTTTCCACGGCGTCAACCATCTGTTCGGCCTCTGCCACGTTCAGGGCCAGGGGTTTTTCGCAGCAGATGGCCTTGCCAGCCTGAGCCGCGGCAATGGCAATCTCGGCATGCATGTTGTTCGGTACGCAGATGTCAACCACATCAATCGTATCATCCGCTATGACCTGACGCCAGTCCGTGGTGTGCGATTCATAGTCCCATTGAGCCGCAAAAGCGCGGGCCTTCGCTTCGTCCAGGCCGCAGACCGTTTTGAGCACAGGTTTGTAGGGTACGTCAAAGAAGTTGGACACCCTGCGATAGGCGTTGGAGTGGGTCCGGCCCATAAAGCCATAACCGATGAGGCCCACGTTGAGGTTTTTCTTCATTGCAGTGACTCCTTTATTATAGATACTTCTGCAAAATAACGCATTTTGCGGAAGGGGTTTAAAGTTCTGACTCCTGATACCTGATACTTGATACCTGAGCTAGGCCGTCCAGCCGCTCGCTTCGCGCACCTTGAGCATCACGTTGAGGATCGCGTTCCACGTGTCGGATGATTCAAGCGTTGCGTTGGGGAACATGCATCCATCCCAGCAGATGTGTTGAATGCCGCGGGATGAAGCGTCTTTGAGCCAGTAGCCGGCGCATCGCACTATGTCAAGCTTGCCATTGGGGTCGTCGGCCTGGCAGTGCTTGCCTGTCTTGTCGTGTGAACCAGCGCCGTGCACCTCACCGTCGTTCTGTGCCACGTGGAAATCAATGGTCCAGGGTCGCAGCTTGTCCACCATGGTTTCGTACGCAGCATAGAATGCTTCGTCTGAATAACCGGGCTGCACCATGGCGTATTCTGGTGCATTGTAACCCAGTAGATACAGGTAAGTATGTGCCATATCGGCCTGGAAACCAAATGTCTCTGGCATGTCCACGGCTTCCAGGAGATCCAGCATGTCTTTCCAGCTGTGCATACCTGCCCAGCAGATCTCGCCTTCGGCAGCAATGCGTTCGCCGTGATCGGCTGCGATTTTGGCAGCTTCACGGAATGTTTCGGCAATTTTTCCCGTGTTCGCCTTTGGATCCTTACCCCATTTTTCTACGCCGAACTCTGCTGAATCGACCCGGATTACGCCGTACTTACGCACACCATGGTCATTAAACACGCCTGCAATGCGGCATGCCATGCGTACAGCATCGAGAAATTTCTTGCGAGCCGCATTATCGCCCATGGCTGAATCGCCGATCGTACCAGGCCACACTGGGGCTACAAGCGAGCCCACATTAAAGCCATGGCCTTGAATGAGGTCAGCGGTTCTTTTCAGTTCATCATCACTGGCATTGGGATCCGTGTGCGGCAGGAAGAGGAAGTAGTCAATGCCGTCGAACCTCTGGCCGTTCACCTCTGCGCCAGCTGTCAATTCAAGCATGCGTTCGAGACTGATGGGTGGCTCCTGGCCTGGATCGGTACCCTTGCCAACCAGTCCGGGCCACATGGCATTGTGAAGTTTGGGAAGGGCGTTCGAGCTTGCAGTCATATTCTTTCTCCTTGTTTGATTATGTCTGACCAATATCCTTTGGATAGCATGAAGACTATAGGTCGCCAGGATAAACTCGGATAGAATACTCTTGGCATTTTTGTGTACAATTTCGGCATAACCGGTTACCATGGCCTGAGCTTTATGTGGGAATTGAATCATGAACAGGCAAGAACTCAAAAAACAATTTGTCACACAACTTGGGTGTGAGGCCTTACGCATTACACAGCTCTTTGAGCATATCAGTGATGTCTGTTTCTTTGTCAAGGATCGTGAGGGGCGATTTATGACAGGTAATCGCTTTTTGATGGACAAGTTGTGTGTTGAAAGTGAGGACGAGATCATAGGCCTGGTGGATGGAGATGTGTTTCCTGAAGATCTTGTGAACAACTTTCTTCAAGACGATCTGGAAGTGCTCAATACAGGGAAAACTCTGGATAACCGTATAGAAATGGTGCCCAATCGGGACGGTACTGTGGAGTGGTACATGACCCACAAGATCCCCCTATATTCAGAAGACCAGAGAATCATCGGCCTGGCTGGTATCACACAGAATCTGCATAGATTGGGGGATACATGGAAACCGTACCACAAGATGAGTCAGATCATCGAATACATCAGCACGAACTACAAATCCCGGATTGATGTCAAGGCTCTAGCCCATGTGACCAATCTGTCTGTCAGTCAATTTGAGCGGGTTTTTCGCCGTAATTTTGGCATGACACCCGTGAAGTTCATTAACCGATTTCGTGTACATCAGGCCTGTGTTGTGCTCCGGCGCACCAATCATACGATTACACAGATTGCCCATGACTGTGGTTTCTGCGATCACAGTCACCTGTCCCGTGAATTCGTGCGTATCATGGGCAAGTCACCAGGGCAGTATCGAAAATCACACTAGCTGCTCTATGAAGTGTCAAACTCTCCAAGTGACATGTTCATACGCGATCTTATTTGGCCCTTTTCTTGTCACAGCCCTGTTGATCAAAGTGTGTTTGGTTTTGTTTTGAGCCGCAGGATGTTCTCAATGCCAATGGGTTTTCTGACCTTGGGTGCGCTGCGTCCGCTGGATTTCAAACGGGTCAGGAGGGCCTGGATTTCCTTGCGTTTCTCGGATGACTTGAAGAAGAGGTTGGTGGTTTCGCCGGGATCTTCTTCCATGTGAAATAATTGGCCTGTTGCATCAGGGGCAGTTTCTGGCAACAGATATTGGGGCATGAAGCCCTGGGTGTAGTTGTTGCCTCCAGATAGCTTATGATCCAGGTATTTCCAGGGGCCCTGGCGGATCTGAAACTCGCCCCTGAAGCCCTGCGTGAGCAGATGAGGCCTGACAGGATTGTCTTCGGCCTGGATGCCCAGCAGGACAGGCAACATATCAAAACTGTCCCTGGCATCGGCTTCCTTAAGCTCATACCCCACCACGGAGGCCAACGTAGCGAAGATGTCTGTGGTACTGGTCATCTGCCTTGACACCTGTCCCGCAGGAATGGCCAAAGGCCAGCGTGCGATAAAGGGGACACGGTGGCCGCCTTCCCACCCGTCACGCTTCATGCCGCGCCAACCGCCGGACGCATCATGGTTGTATTCCTGACGCATGCGGTGATAGTG
>CAZBTJ010000022.1:0-17808 GCA_964494325.1 uncultured Pirellulales bacterium | reverse complement strand
CAGCCCCATTGTCCGAATTAAACAGGACCAATGTGTTGTCCGCGACACCCAGACTCTCCAGTTTATCGAGCAAGCGTCCTACCAGGACATCCAGCTCCCAGAGAAAGTCGCCCCTGGGGCCACCATCCGTTTTGCCTCGGAATTCTTCTGCAGGCAGTACTGGGGCATGGGCAATCTGCGTGGACAAGACCGCAAAGAAGGGTGTGTCTTTGTGGCTGTCGAGATGATCAGTAATAAAGGCTATTGTCTTGGCATAAAAGATCTTGTCGGCATTTTCGAAATCGTACCCTACGGACATGACCCCCTCATCATTGTCCCACAGCCATCCGTCCAGATTGGGCAGGTTGCTGCGTTTGTGCTGCACCGTGGCAGGCACCTTGACCATGCCGTTTTCAATGTACACATACAGAGGATCGGTGTTGGGACAGTTGGGTGTAATGAAGGATTCGTCAAATCCCCGTTTATTGGGGCCGTCCTTCAGGGGGGTACTCTTTTCATAGTTGATCAACTTTGAATTGGCAAACCCGCCTCCCAGTCGTTTGCCGTCATCGTCGTACCAGGTGAGGCCCACGTGCCATTTTCCAAAGACACCAGTACGGTATCCCTTGGCCTGAAGCATTGCGCCCAGGGTCAATGTGCCTGGTTTGAGATAACTGGGCCCACCCGGCCCTTCAAACGCGCCACCCCCCCGGCCCGTGGACCGATATATCTGTTGTCCAGAAAACAGCCCGTAACGCGAGGGTGAACAGATGGTGGAGGGACTGTGCGCATCTGTGAACATGATGCCTTCTCTGGCCATTTTGTCAATACGAGGTGTCTTGTACGCAGCCTTAGGGTTGTACATGGAGAGATCTCCAAAGCCCAGATCATCCGTGTACACAATGACAATATTGGGCAGATCCGCTGCATTGACCCCAGTTGTACTGAATGCTGATAAAACAAGTAAAGCCCGTGCAATGAAATGAATTATTTTCGCCATACTATTCTCACCTTGTTGAACGTCTGTAAATACCTGTTGGCTCACGGTTAGAGTGTCTATAGTATTATCCAAACGGAAAGCATGCAAGCGTTTTCAGCAGGATAAATACACATCTCAATCGTGGCAAGATATTAAACAAAATGTCGCTTTATTCTTGCAAGTCGCACCACTTTGGAGTTCTTGCTTATGGATTTGCTGGCGACATAGGTGAATTGCGAATCTGGAATCGAGAGTTGACAGTGGATGAAATCAACGCCTACAAACAAATTCCTCTCACCGGCAATGAGCCTAATCTTGTGGCCTGCTGGACCTTTGAGCAAGAGCGAGGCCAGGATGCCACGGACATCAGCCCCTACAATAACCGTGCACGTCTCGGTACTTCTTATCGTGCGGACAAAGACGACCCAACCTGGACATCAGTGACTGACTGAAGTTTACAAAAACAATGAAGCATTGTCGCAGGTCGATCTACTTAGACCCTGATCCGGTCTCTTCTTCGGTTTCTGTGGATGCCTTCTTCGGTTCCAGTAGTTCCAAGCCAAAGTTTTCGCCCTTGTCAACCGCTGGCACGCCAAAGGCCATCCACTCGGGTTCAGGTGCGTCTTTCAAGTAGTGGTCGAAAAACTGTTGCATACGAATGGCAAAATCAAGGCGATTTTCCATGCCCATGACCCAGTGTGGATTTCCATTGTAATTCAGGAGCCAAGCTGGTTTTTCCAAACGACGAAGGGCCACAAACAACTCAATGCCCTGGTACCATGGTACAGCACCGTCTTTATCGTTGTGAAGAATCAAGAGAGGGGTATTGATTTTGTCCGCAGAAAAAAGAGGCGAGTTGGCAATGTACTTGTCTTGCGCGGCCCACAGTGTATCGCCAATACGGCTTTGAGTACGTTCGTATTGAAACATGCGGCTCATGCCCGATCCCCAGCGAATACCGCCATAGGCACTGGTCATGTTGCTCACCGGCGCCCCGGATTCGGCACAGGCAAACATGTCTGTTTGTGTCACCAGATAAGCCGTTTGGTATCCGCCCCAACTGTGTCCCTGCATACCGATGCGTTTTTCGTCGATGAATCCCATATCCACAATGGCTTGCGTGCCTGGCAACACCGCGTTGGCGGCGCTGGGTCCGGGTTCCCCCGTCTTGTAGGGAATGTCCGGGACAAAGAGCACATACCCTCGACTGACATAAAAGCTGAAGTTGATAATGGATCGTCCGGGTGCAGGTGCATGGTATCGATGGAGATTGTCCGAATTGCGTTCATAGAAGTAAACCATCAGGGGATATTTTTGCGTGGGATCAAAGTCATCTGGTTTGTACAGCAGGCCTCCTAGCGGCTGTCCATCCTTGGCCTTCCAGTGAACCAGTTCAGCCGTGCCCCATAGATATTCGTCCTGCTGTGGGTTGATGTGGCTAATGCGTTTGATTTTTTTGAACCTTGTGGTGCTCGTCCAGAGATCAGGACTCTGGCGAAACGTGCTCCGGGTAAACATCACATCATTCGTATCCTTCGCCTTGGATAAACGACCGAGGCTTTCATCCAGCATGATCAGGGGAGACAGTTCGGGTTGATTGGCGTCGAGGCTTTTTCCTTTGAGCAGGTAGTACCCACTGGCCTTGGAGGTTTCATCGAACGCTGATAATACCATGTTCGAGTTGGGGTCAATGGCACGGGCTTCGCTATCCAGTCGAACGATCCGAAAGCGGATTGACTTTTCGCGTCCCAGACCCTGGGTCACGCACCAGGGTTTATCAGTGCCTGTGGGGTCTACCTGCCAGATATCAAAGCGGTCATATATTAAACAGGCTGCATCGTCCTTTAGCCAGCCAGCGGTGCCATAGGCGCCGGGCAAAGAAGGCGTGTCGTGGAGTTCGTTTTGAAGGGGCCTGTTAATACCCTTACTGATTTCAACGGGCTTGTGATCAGACTCTGTTTCGGCGGCATACCATTGACGGGCTTCTGCGTCAAACCATGTGACGAATTTGCCTTCCGGAGACAGACGTGCGCTGGCCTTGTGTTTTTTCAGGATGACGCGACGCTCGCCCGTATTGAGATTGACCAGAGTGCTGTCCTGGAAGCCAGGCACATCCCACGACAACATCTTTCGGTAGGGCATGTTGGTGACGCCCACGGCCATATTCGACGTGGATCGTCTGTCAATATTAACGGACGGATACGTTTTGTTGGCAAGCTGGATAATTCCTTTTGTACGCAGATCATACAAGGCAATGTAACTGCGACGTTTTTCCTGCGCCGCTTGCAAGAGTTGTTGCGGTTGCAGCAATGGGTCTTGCCAATGCCAGATGTCGAGTTTGGCCTTTTTTACTTCTTTGTCGTTTGTTGATTTGCCACCCTCCTGATTGTCCGCTTTCTTGCGTTCCTCCTGAACAATGTCTGGGACGGGTGCGGTTTCAAAGAACATGCGATGGCCATCTTCGGAAAAGAACAGACTTGAATTGGGCGAGATCCACCAACCTTCGGGAATACCCGTCCTCTTTTCCGCCGCCACCAGACGGGCTGATTTTGAGCCACCTTTACAGTGATAGAGAGACCAGCTGGAGGTCTTGGTCTCATAGTCATCTTTGTCCGTGATAAAGGCAAGGTGTTTTCCATTGTCGCTGAACGCGATATTTTTGTAATGACCTAGACCTGAAATAATCTGACGGGCCGCTTGCTTTTTGAGGTTCAGGACATGCACGCCATCGGTGACGGATTGTTTTGCACCGGACACATTCTTCGATTTTGTCCTATTGGTTTTGGGGGCTGTTGATGACTCAACCGAAGTGACAAAGGCCAGTGCCTCCCCCTTCTTTGAAAAGCGAAAACGGACCACATTGGGATAGCGGGTCTCCACGTTGGTGCGCAGGTTACGAACCACCAGGACTGTGCCAGCATCCTTTTTCTTTTCTTTGGACTTACTTGCAGTGGTGTCAGGCTTTTTCTTCGCTGGTTTCTTCTTTGGGTTGGCTTTTTTCTTGTCCTTGGCTTCGACTTTTGGCGCTTCCTGTTCACGCTTTTTTAAGGTTAGAGGCTTTTGGGGCCTGCGCAAGCCCTCGGACGTGATTTCGTACGTTTCTGCCACATCCGAGGCCTGTGCCTTGACCGTATCGGATTCGAATGGCTTGTCCAGCAGGTAAGCCAGCCAGTGTCCATTTTCTTCTGGCGACGAAAATGACTTGACTCGAGCCACAGTAAAGTGTTCGCCCGTGGCCAGCTCAAGCAGTTCCATTTGTTTGCCGGGTATGGCTTCAGGTTTTGCTTTATCCTTTTTAAGCTTTTCAACCCGTTTGGGATCCGGCACGATTTGGACCAAGGCAAACCTTGAGTCAAACGTGAACCGGGCCGCACCACCACGTACAATGCTGTACTGTTTGTCTGCACCGTTTTTGCGAATTACAAGGGTTGAATCAGCCTCTGCCTTACCACTGTTCATGACGTACATGATCCATTGGCCATCATTGGAGATTCGCTGCTGTGACATTGTGTTCCAACGATCATAATCGTCATGGTCCAGTGGCCGTTTGCTTACATCGGCGATTCCCATCGTGGTTATCAGACAGAAAACAGAAAACAACAGCCTTAAGTTAGATGTGTTTCGACACATAATGGACCCGCCTCCGAAAGTGAACAAATAGGGCTAACTGACAGGCATAATGACCTGTCAGCCATACGAAAGATTATACCCTTGAAAGACCGCTAAAACAAGAGGAAAGCCACTCCAGGGTAGGTAATCGTATCTAAGACATGACGCTACTTATCCAAAGTCAAACAGCTTTTTAGGTTGTTGCAGGTGCGTCGTATCCTTCTGAACACCCAATATCCAACACGGAACATCCAATGTCCAAGGAAGGAAGTCGCTTCGTTCCGCTTTTATCATTCATCCAATGGATATTCGTGGCAATCAGAACAAGGCTGCTATCGCAGCTAGGTTGAGCCACGGAAGCCGCAGTTTTCCTTGTTGAGTATTGGATATTTACCTATTTGGACCTCTTTCACGAATCCGATTTCTTACCCTGCTGCGGCCCAACCATCTTTTATAGTACTAAATCCCACTTCGCAGACCTCTTTCGGACTGATGGACAGGTCACGCCATACCTTGGTTGTGGCAGCCAGAGCGGGCATGCTGCGTCCAAAGGCCTCAATGGTGAGCCAGCGGTCATAGCCGCCTTGACGTAAAGCTGAAAACGTGTCGCCCCAGGGCACATGCCCCTTACCGGGTGTACCGCGGTCGCTGGCAGAGACGTGGATATGCTTGATCTGGTCGAGATGTTTGGTGATGCAGCCCACCGGTTCTTTTTCCTCAAGATTGCCGTGAAACGTATCATACATGACACCCAGGGCTGGGTGCCCCACATGTTTGGCGTGGGCTGCTGCATCGCTCAGCGTGTTGAGAAAGTAGCACTCAAAACGATTCAGGCTTTCAATGGCGATTTCAACGCTGGCGTTCTGTGCGTGTTCACAGACCTGCTGGTGAACCTCAACTGCATATCGTTTTTCCTCATCCGTAGGCCCTGAACCGCTAAAGGTACCCAGCGGTTGATACAGGGGGCCACAGAGGATATCGGCATTCACCGCCTCACAACAATCGATAATCTGTCGGAGGTAATCGATGGCACCCTGGCGAAAATCAGGATTGGGACTGATGGGATTGTGCGTTTCATCCGGTATCACGGACACCACAGAACTCAGCAGTCCGGCGTCTTTGATGGCCTTGCCCACGTTTTTGTAGTGCGTCACCTCTGTATCAAAGATGGGGATCTCAACGCCGTCATACCCGATGTTTTTCAGAGTCTGGAAAAGGGGGAAGTGTTCTTCAGTGACAGATGGCGTCCAGAGCAACATATTCATGCCAATCTTCATATCGGTCTCCCTTTGAAACAAGGTTTTGTTTATGAGACTGCCTATGTTTATAACAGGACTTTTTCAAAAAGCTCTGTGGTGTACAGTTTTTGGTTTTCAGTTTTTAGTAAACCGTGCTTTTCATGCTGTAAACTACCTACTGAAAACTTGAAGTTTGCAAAACTTCAGTTTTTAACTGTGAACGCGAAGTCGTGAATCCACCTTTATTCAGTCTTGAAAACCATGTCCTTTGGGCGTTGTTGTTTACTTGGGCTCGGATGATGGCAAGCATTTGAGACGAATATCCTTATACTCAACCTTCATGGGTGGGCCCTGGTGAAGCTGAAATGCGATGACGCCAGAGAGGTCCCGTTCAGTGATCTGATTGTCGGTTAACTCGGATGTGACCAGGCCGTTGACGATTAGAATGATTCGATTGCCCATCGCAATAATGTGATAATCGTTCCAGTCGTTGTCACGATTGGTGTCTTTCAGGGCGTTGGCGTGAGGCAGGGGGGCTTGTCTCTTCTTGCCAGCTGCATTGATCGTGGTCTGTGTGCCGCGTGGCGCCAGAATACCGCGACCTCCTTCATCATAGAGCATGCCGATATACTGGCCCTGCTTATTCATGTCGGCCTGATACCCCACCACATGGCCATCTTCGCGCACACGGCTTCTGATCTGGATGCCACCATTGGCTGCGGGTAATCCTGTAAAACGAAAACGCAGTTTAAGTTCGAAGTTTCCGGCAACACCCTGGTCCCACCGAATAAACTGGTTCACAGGGGCAGGATGCGTCTGGGTGGTCTGACCGGTGAGGGCTCCGTCTTTGACGGTCCAGAATCCTTCGGATCTGGCTTTCCAGCCTGTCAGTGTTTTGCCATCAAAGATGGGCACAAAGCCTTCCTCATGGGGATTCGAGGGCAGGGCTATCACAGGAGAGATGCCTATCAGAATAATGAGCAGCAGGAAGATTTGTTTGGGACTAGACGTCATAGATATTCTCCTTTTTTGATTCCACGGGTGCTGAAACGGCATTGTTCCATTAACAACAGCCATTCAACTCAAGCCATTTTACCCTTATGTATAAATGAAGTCTCCAATTTGGACAAGTGTTAAAAAATTTTGGCCATACTTTGCCGAGTTGACGCATTTTCTTAAGCGGATCTTTATGGCTGGTATGAGCTTGATTTTGCAGCTGGAAACCGAGAACTGTGAACCTTTTTGACCGTGAACCACTATCGTATGGGTTTTGAAAACAGGACGACATCTTTCCCGATGATACGATATTCAGCCTGCCAGTGATGGGCCAGCCAGGCGAAGGTGTCCTTCGAGAAAAAGCAGACGTGTGTGGGATCTTGTTTGTAGTGCCACTGCGAAAACATGGGCAGGTCAATTACCTGCTTTGTCATAATGCCCAAAAGCCCGCCAGGTTTAAGACAGGCCCAGAGGATCTCGAAAGTTTGTTTGGGGTGATGCAGATGTTCCACGACCTCCGAGGCGGTAATAAAGTCATATGTCTCATTTGTTAACGTTGAGTCATCCGGTGCGAAGAAAGGATCGTAAAGCGTCATTGGGAATCCTGCTTCTTCACACATGACCGAAAGGGTCGGGCCAGGTCCACAGCCAAAATCTAATCCGGCAGCCCCCGAAGGCAACCGAGCCTGTAGTGGATCAAAGAGTCTGCCCAAAAAGCGGCGGTATCCCATATCGGCGGGCGAGTTTTCATGATGCTCGTACTGTGCTCGCTCCTGGTCTGGAGCCAGATAATACTCGGGTGGGACAAAGACTAAGTGACACTGGCCGCAGTGACAATAGCGGCGTTCTTTGTCCTGGTGGAAGGGGCTCACCTTCCTTGCGTTGCAAAGGGGACAAGTCTCCATGCTCTAATGTAGCGTAGTCACAAGAAAACTAGTTTCATCAATGGCTGTCATGACCCCTTCATACATGGCAGGTACCAAAATGCAGTCTCCTGCCTGATACGTTTCATTCTGACTTGCGGCATTCGAATACATGCCGTGGCCAGACAATATCATGTGAACCTTGAGCGTGCCGGGAGATAGCCACATTTCACGGCCAGGCATTTGATGTGCTTTGTCTACCTTGAAGAACTCGCAGTCAACCAGGCGTCCCACTGTTCTCACGGTCAGGTCATCCTCTGAAGGATCAAAATGGATGCTCTCAAGGGCCTGATCTATGTGGAGTTCCCTGGCTTGACCTTGGTCGTCGACACGATTCCAGTCAAACACACGATATGTGGTATCTGAAGGCAGCTGTATTTCGGCGATCAACAGGCCTGCTCCTGCAGCGTGGACTGTACCTGTGGGTATGAAGTGACAGTCTCCGACCTGCACAGGTATCTTGATCAGCAGATCTTCGACCGTACCCTGGGTAATGGCATTTCGGAACTGAGTCTTGGTCACACCAGGAACCAACCCCTTATAGATACAGGCGTCAGGTTCTGCATGAAGGACATACCAGCATTCTGTTTTGGGATCACCCTGGCCCGTTCTCTTGCAGGTGGCTTCATCAGGATGCACCTGTACGCTCAATACATCCTGGGCATCCAGCAGCTTGATTAACAGGGGAAATGGCAGGGGGAATTCAGTTTGGCCAGTCAGGGCTTTTGTATGTTCCGTCACAACATCACGCAGTGTTTTACCCGTCAGAGGACCATTGGCCACCACAGACTTGTCATCCGGTAAGTCCGCCAGTTCCCAGCTTTCACCGATTTTGACATTCTCTGGTAGATCCTTGCCAAACTCTGACGCCAAGGTCCGTCCGCCCCAGATTCGCTCTTTGTAAATCGTCTTAAATTTTAATGGATATAAATTCATGTGCGTATTCTATTGTCTCCCTACGGATTTGTCTACGACTCTCTCATCACGTCTTTGACGTGGCTTGGTTTTCCATCGCCGGTGAACCCACCAGTATTGTGTGGGATCTTCTCGGACAAAGGCTTCGATGGTTTGGGTGTACTGTTCTGTGATCCAGCGGATCGGATCTTTTTGATCGGTCCATTCAGCGGGCAAGATAATACGTTTGACGCCCACTTCGAAACGGTACTGGTTGCCTATACGCCGGCTGTAGCCCACGGCCACGGGCATGTTATGCACGGCGGCCATGACTGCAATGCTCTTGAAGGTGCTGGCAGGTCTGCCAAAAAAATCCACAAATAGTCCTTTTTTTCCGGCGTCCTGGTCCGCAATAAGACCCAGGCTTTCGCCTTGGCGGCTCACCTGTGACATGAGGTTGGTAGCCCCTTGTTTGTCGATGATCTTCTGACCATGCAGCTCGCGAATCCCTCGGATATACTGATCAAGATGTTTATTGTCCAGGGGCCGAGCCACGCTGGAGAGCTTGAAACCGAAGAGCCCCATGATGTAACCGAGGATTTCGAAGTTACCATAGTGGCCTGTGACGAGAATGACACCCTTGCCTTCCTGCATGAGCCATTTGGTGGTTTCCACGTCTTTATACACGCCGTATTGATGCCAGTTCTCCTTTTTGGCGAGATAGGGGGTCAATAGAATGTCCACGCCCAACATGGCGATCTGTTCGAAACTTCGTTTAGCCGTTTTCTTCAGCCATGTGGGATCTTTTTCAGGGTAGGCGGCGTGAAGATTTTCAAGGGCACGTTCCCGTCCGCGTGCATAACAGAGCCAGAGCAATTTTCCGCCGCCGCAGGCGAAGTTCAGCGTGACACACACAGGCAAAATACGTAGCATCACCGTGAGTCCGCGCACAACAGCGTACACGCACCAGTCCAGAATGGGGTGTGGCTTCTTGTGTCTACGTCTTTTTCTGGGTTTTGCCATGGAGCGATTGTATGGAGAGTACGGTTTCTGTCAAGCCACTTCGTGGGCGATTGCCTCCCTAAAATCCAAAAAACGCGGTTTTTCTCTGCCCAGTATCCTGCTACAATCCTTCCCAAGCCAGGCACTGTCAACTGGCTGAAAACTAAAAACCAAAAACTAAAAACTAAAAAATGGACTATATCACTCTTTCTGCAATTGGCTTGACCATGGGCTTTTTCGGTGGGCTTTTGGGCATTGGGGGGTCTGCGATTATGATTCCTGCCATGGTGTTTTCGTTTGGCGAAAACCAACATCTATATCAGGCGTCTGCCATGATCTGCAACTTTGTGGTGGGGGCATCGTCCACGCTGGCCCACAGAAAGGCCAGGGCTTTGCACAAACCCGTGCTCAAAGTGATGGTTCCCACAGCTTTGATTGGGATTCTCGTGGGTGTGACATGGAGCAATAGTGCCATGTTTTCCAAGGGAAACAGCCCTCTGTTGGCCAGGACTTTTGGTGTCTTCCTGGTGTATGTGGCATTTTACAACGCACATAAGGTCATTTGTTCTCTAAAGCGAAAAAAAAAGGTGCTGAGAACAGACCAAGAGATCCGCAATACGCCATGGCTTTCCGGGGTCATTGGTTTGGGGACGGGATTGGCTGCGGGGCTCCTGGGCATTGGGGCAGGCACTATTGCCACACCGATACAGCAATTGGTCCTGAAAATGCCCATGCGGCGTGCCATGAGCAATTCTGCGGTTACCATCATGAGTATTGCGTGGCTGGGGGCCCTCTATAAAAACGCCACATTGGGGCAGCATGGCATCTCGTTTGAGATGTTTGCCCAGGACAATCCTGTGTGGATTTCACTGAAAATTGCAGCCATTGTGGCACCCACCGCCTTTCTGGGTGGATTTTTAGGGGGTCATATGATGCACAAACTGCCCAAAAATGTCGTACGGGGTGTGTTCATTGTGATTGTGGTGCTGGCAGCCATTCGGCTTTTAACAGTCAAGAGTTGAATTCCGGCAGTACGCCTGATACCATTTGGGAAATTGGAACTATGGGATTGTGATGTGCCAAGGGGCAGAGAGGCCATTTGTTCCGGCATATGCGGTGCCAGTTTATTTTTGAGGTGACACTTGTTTGCACAAGAAAAACTCGTGATCTTTGACGGGGCCTGTGGTACGAATCTTCAAAACGTAGATGTCCCCGACTCAGTGTGGCATGGCAATGAGGGCTGCAATGAGTATCTCAACGTATCGGCACCGGAACTTATTGTCGATTGGCATGCGTCGTTCCTAAAGGTCGGTGCCATGGCCCTGGAGACCAATACCTTTGGCGCGTCTCGTGTGGTGCTGGCTGAATATGGCCTGGAAGACCGAGTGCGAGAAATAAACCACGCCGCAGTGGCCAATGCACGCAAGGCTATTGGCAGTCAAACAGGCCGTTATGTGGTCGGATCCGTGGGGCCGGGTACGAAACTGCCCTCTCTGGGGCATATTTCGGTGGACGAACTGGCGGTGTGCGCGTGTGAACAGGTTGAAGCCCTGGTCGAAGCGGGTGTGGACGCGGTGATTATTGAGACATGCCAGGATCTGTTGCAGGTCAAGACTGTTGTGGTGGCCTGCTTTGACGTATTGAAGAAAACCGGCAAAGACCTGCCTGTACTTGTGTCCGTGACCGTGGAGAATCAGGGTACGCTGCTGGTGGGCAGTGATATTGCCGCTGTGGCGGCCACTCTGGACCCATTTCCCATCTTCTCCCTGGGGCTTAATTGTGCGACCGGACCAGCCCATATGGAATCCTATATTCGATTCCTGAACAAGAATTGGGGCAAACGAATTTCATGTATGCCCAATCAAGGCCTGCCAGAAGTCGTAGATGGAAAAACGCAGTATCCCATGAGACCGCAAGATTTTGCCGACCATATGAAACGTTTTGTCACAAAGCAGGGCGTGAGCGTGATTGGTGGGTGCTGTGGTACCGCGCCTGAGCATATAAAGGCCCTGGTGGCGGCCATGGAAGGGGTGTCACCGGCGTCACGTGGTGACGTGCCTGTCAGTTCTGCGGTATCGAGTCTGTATCAGGCTGTTGATTTGCGTCAGGATATCAAGCCGTTGTTGATTGGGGAACGCTCCAACTCCAATGGGTCCAAAAAATTCCGTGACCTGCTCCTGGCTGAAGATTTTGAGGGGTGCCTGCGAATTGGCCTGGATCAGGAGGCCCAGGGGGCTCAGGTTCTGGATTTGTGTTCAGCCTATGCCGGACGTGACGAAAAGGCCGATTTGACACGGTTGGTGACATCCTATGTCGGGTCCGTGCGAATCCCGCTGGTGATCGACTCCACCATTCCAACCTGTATTGAAGCCTGTTTGAAACTCTATCCAGGTCGTTGCATAATCAATTCCATCAATCTGGAAGACGGTGGTAAGAACCTGCACCTCATCTGTGAAATGGCCAGACGATACGGGGCCGCAGTGGTGGCCTTGACCATTAATGAGAAGGGCATGGCCATGACCACCGCAGAGAAGGTGGAAACGGCCAAACAGATTTATGATTTGGCCGTCAACGAGCACGGATTACGTGCGCAGGATATCTTGTTTGACATGTTGACCTTTACCATTGCCTCTGGCGACGAAACCCTGCGGGATGCAGGTGGGCAGACCATTGAGGCCATTCGCCAGATCAAGCAGGTCCTGCCGGGTGTGTTTACGGTATTGGGTGTGAGTAACATCTCCTTTGGGCTGCGTCCCCCTGCAAGAAAAGTGCTCAACTCGGTGATGGTGCATGAGTGCGTGGAAGCGGGATTGGATGCGGCCATTGTGGACGCTGCCAAGATTGTGCCTCTGGCCCAGATCAATGAGGCGGAAAAGGACCTTGCACTGGACCTGTTGTACGACCGTGTCAAGGACCCGAACAAAAAGCCACTCATGGTGTTTATTGATTATTACGAGGGCAAGGATGACCCCGACGACACCGATGAGTCCGAGACCTTTAAGCAGGCTGAAACACAGCTGAACCAAAAGATTCTCAAGGGTGATAAAGAGGGCTTGGACGACGTGTTGGCCATGCTCCTGGCACGGTATCAGCCCCTGGCCATTATCAATGAGATTCTGGTGCCGGCCATGCGAGAGGTGGGGGTGTTGTTTGGCCGGGGTGACATGCTGTTGCCGTTTGTGCTCCAGTCTGCGGAAGTGATGAAACGGTCTGTGGCAGTACTTGAACCATTTATGGACAAGGCCGAAGCCGACGAATCCACCAAGATCCTCCTGGCCACGGTACAGGGCGATGTCCATGATATTGGAAAGAACCTTGTGGACATCATCCTGTCAAACAATGGCTACAAGGTGTACAACATCGGTATCAAGGTGCCTGCCGAGACCATTATTGAAAAGGCCCTAGAATATAAGGTGGACATGATCGGCCTCAGCGGTCTGCTGGTCAAATCAGCCATTGTGATGCAGGAGAGTATGCCTCAGTACAAGGAGGCCGGCCTTAATGTGCCGATTCTGCTGGGTGGGGCGGCCTTGACCAAGAAATTTGTGGCAGAGTCCTGTGTGCCAAATTATGACGGCCCTGTGGTCTACTGTGCAGATGCTTTTGCAGGGTTACGCTCTGTGCAGAGTTTTGAAGAAGGCGATCTTAAGAGTACCGAGTTCACAGGGCGGGTTCGACCTGTCACAGGCGTCCCTCAGCAACAACCTGTGGAAGTACGACGTGACAACATCATTCCGGAAGCACCGTTTTTGGGGGTGCGTCACGTCACGGACGTGGATTCGGCCAAGCTCTTTCCCTATGTGAACCAGCAAGCCCTGTTTCGTGGGCGGTGGGGGTATCGGCGCAATAAAATGGACGCCAAAGCCTATGACGAGCTCATCACTGGTACGGTGCAGCCTATGTATGATGCATTGGTGGATAGATCCATTAAAGAGGGCATCATTCAGCCCAAGATTGCCTATGGCTATTTCAAATGCTACAGGCAGGATAATACTGTGATGGTTTGTACCGATACTGAGACGCATACCTTTGAATTTCCACGTCAGTCCATGCCGCCGCATCAGTGCATCTCCGACTACTTCCAAACGGAGGAAGAGGGCGGCGATGTGGTGGGTTTCTTTGTGGTGACCATTGGCGCCCGTATTGATGAAGAAATCCAGAAACTTTTTGAATCGGATGCCTATCATGACTATCTGATGATGCACGGATTCAGTGTGGAAGTCACTGATGCCCTGGCTGAGCACTGGCACGAGATCATGCGTGAGGAATTGGGATTTGGTGCAAAACCGGGCGATGTCACAGGCTACGTGACCCAGCAGTACCAGGGCTCCAGATATGGCTTTGGCTACCCCGCCTGCCCGGCTTTGGATATCCACAAGGTGCTGTTTGAACTGCTTGAACCCGAAAAGATCGGTGTCACACTGACCGAAGGCATGCAAATGGTGCCCGAACAGACCACATCAGCCATTGTGGTGCATCATCCGCAGGCCAAGTATTTCGCCGTGTAAAATGACGGATTTGGCAGCAGTTCAACCAACAACGAATAACCAATAACGAACAACCAAAAACCGGAGCGAAGCGACCATGAAATACATTTGTATTAACTGTGGCTATGTGTATGATCCTGCAGTGGGGGACCCGGACAATGGCGTGGCCCCTGGCACGGCCTTTAAAGACCTGCCCGACGACTGGATATGCCCCTTGTGCTACGTAAGCGTTGACCAGTTTGACCCCATGGAATAATCCCGGTTGTCCCCATCTCACTCTGTAGAAAACTTGTACAGGGTGGTTGACTGATATTCTTCACCCGGATTTAACGTGGTGGTGGGGAAGTTCGGGTGGTGCGGTGAATCCGGGAAATGTTGTGTTTCCAGGCATACGGCGGATCGTGGTCCATAGGCCTTTCCACCCTTGCCAATGTCCGTTCCCTTGCCAGTCAAAGAATTGGCCGTGTAAACCTGCAGGCCCGGTTCCGTGGTATACACTTCCATGACTCGGCCTGAGTCCGGTTCAGAGAGTTTCGCTGCCAATACCAACTCACCTACATTGCCTAAGACATAATTGTGGTCATAGCCGCCACCAAAGGTCAGTTGCTCATTTTCTTTGTCGATGTCCTGGCCCAGGGATTTGGGTGAGGTAAAGTCAAATGGCGTCCCCTGGACATCTCGCAATTCACCCGTGGGAATGGCGGCTTTATCTGTGGGTGTGAATTGCTTGGCATTGACCCAGAGCACATGATCAAGCACGTCACCTTGGCCTGCGCCCTTCAGGTTGAAAAAGGCGTGGTTGGTGAAATTAATGACCGTGGGCTTGTCTGTGATGGCGGAGTATTCCAGTTTCAGTTCATTATCCTCTGTCACGGTATAAGTCACTTTCACCGTCAAATTGCCAGGAAATCCCTGCTCTCCATCCTGAGACAGATACGACAGCTCGACGGATGATTCATCAATTTGTTTACCATCCCACACCACAAACCGATATCCCTTTGTGCCCCCGTGGATGGTGTTTTCACCATTGTTCTTGGGTAGCTCATAAACCCGCCCATTCAGTTCGAACTGCCCCCCTGCGATGCGATTGGCATAACGCCCCATGGTCGCCCCCAGAGAGGCTGTGCCATCAATGTAGGCCTTGGCAGAGTCATATCCGAGGTTGATATCGCTGAAATGTCCCTGTCGATCAGATACCCAGATTGAAACAATCTTTCCCCCATAATTGGTCAGCTGGACCACCATGCCTTTGGAGTTTTTTAACGTATACAGGTCAACCTGCTTGCCGTCATGCTCCACTTGAAAATCTTTGCGCATGATCTTGGTCACATCAGATGAGGTCTTGGGTTGGCATGAAAGTAAGGTCACCAGTATCGCCACGACGCAGAAAAAAAGAAGACTTCGCATTAGATTATCCTCACCATTTAAGACACCACGATTTTCTCAATATTACTCAAACTCCGGTGGATTGTAACCACAGGTGGCGTCTGATACAAGAGAAGAAACCAACCAACTGCTTTGCCATCTGAAGCAAGCCGGTTGGTTCACGGTCAAAAAGGGTCGCGGTTCACGGTTGAAGAGGCGGATATCACCCCCCCCAAACACATCTTGACCGCATCTGAAAAATGCCCCATAATGCTTCCTGAGAGCATAAACCCAGAAGCGGGAAGAGAACTCTCTTCTGGCCGCATCAGGTTTCAGAACAGGCCTGCCGCGAAATCGATATGTGAGATTTGGAATTGCAAGGCAACTGACGGGGACGGAGTCTGTTCATTTTTGATTTTTGATTGCGGATTTTTGATTTGTTGTGCGTAGTCGCAACCTGTAAAGCGATCAGCCATCAGCTCTCAGCCTTCAGCCAAAAAGAATAGACAATCATTCAACAGCCAGACAAGCCTACAAACCGACCCTGTCACGCCGAAGCACTGAGGGGTCTATTAAACCAGCAACGCAAAACGTTTCAAAAAAGCTGAAAGCTGATGGCTGAATGCTGACAGCCGTTTTAGACCAACAACCAATAACGAATAACAAACAACAAACAACGTAAACCACTAATTCTCACTAATCTCCACAAACGACAAATAACGAACACCGAACCTCGAACACCGAATAACGAACCTCGAACACCCGACTCTGTCATCCCGAGGCACCGAGGGATCTATTAAACCAGCAACGCGCAGCGTTTCCACAAAATCTAAAATCAAAAATGACTACAGTCTATCCAACGGCGAAACCACGGTCTCGCCTGGCGTGTTCAAGCAATGTAGGTAGATCCTGGTCGTCTCAATGCTCTTGTGACCCAGTAGTTCCTGAACCACTCGAATATTGGTGCCCGCTTCCAGCAAGTGGGTGGCAAACGAATGGCGGAACACATGGGCCGTGATGAGCTTTTGAACACCGGAAAGAGTCGCGACCTTCGTTATCGTTTTGCCTACTGATCTGTCGTAGATATGATGCCGACGACGCACGCCACTTCTTGGATCTTTTGACGGGTATTCAGCGGGGAAGACATACTGCCATTTCCATTCTTTGTCCGCTTTGGGATATTTGCGAGCCAGTGCGTAAGGCAGATATACATCTGCAAAACCGTCTGCCAAATCATGTCGAAATTGGGCCTGTACACGATTGAGATGCTCTTTTAATGCAGGCTGAACACTCTCTGGCAGCATGGTAATTCTGTCTTTTGCCCCCTTGCCGTCACGAACGGCTGTAGTGCCTTTGATAAAATCGAGGTCCTGAATCCGCAACCGAAGCGTTTCTTTCAGACGCATGCCCGTACCGTAGAGTATATGAATAATCAGCCCGTGTGTGGTTTTAGGCAGGCATTTTAAGATGAGATTAACCTCGCCCTGGGTAAGAACCACTGGTAGACGTTCCGGGGTTTTGGCACGTACCGCGTTACTGAAATCGCCAGGATCCTTATGCAGAACATAATGGTAGAGAAACACAATGGCATTGAGTGCTTGGTTCTGGGTTGATGCAGCAACATGCTGGTTAACGGCCAAGTAGGTCAGAAAGGTTTGGATGTGTCTGGCATCCATTTCAATGGGGTGTTTTTTGTTATGAAAAAGAATGTACCGTTTAGCCCACGAGACATAGGCTCTTTCCGTGCTCAGAGGATAGTGTTTAAGCCGGATGGCGTTTCGGAGTTGATCGAGGAGTTTAGGTTGCTGGTTCATATTCATTGTCCCTAAAAGGAATCGTAATCGTCGCCTCGCAGGTGCTAATCCTTGGTGATCAGGCCTTATATTGTCATATGACCATAGGTGCGTCAATAATATTTTTTAGGTTAACAGACATTATTACATAAGTAACTTGTTCTATTAGGGATACATTTAATGTTCTACAATGTGGTAGCCATAATATCAGTGCCCTCAGGACCCATAATGTTGAAATTCCAACATTATGGTCGCCCTGGGCACTTTTTCTGTAAAATCAATATCATTAATATCAGGCAAGTCATCGGCTTTATTCGCTCAAAAATAAGGATTTAGTGGTGAGATCACCCCTTTTTCTGTAAAACCAATATCATTAATATCAGTGCCCTCGGCGCTGATATTACGGAAATCCCAACATTATGGGTGCTGAGGGCACCTTTTTTGTGATTTCAATATCATCACTACCAGGCAATATATATCTTGATTATTCAGCCAATAAGGCTTATTTTGGGCCAGTTGGAAGGCACTTGATACGGGATTTTA